>NZ_JBEZBN010000071.1:0-26924 GCF_040647115.1 Streptomyces sp. NPDC044571 | reverse complement strand
GGGCCCCCGCCCGGGGCGCGCCCCGCGGGTGCGGGGGGGCGCTGACGACGGGCTCCGACCGTCGTCAGCGCCGACCCGCGTCCACACCGACCCTCGGCGGCATTTCAGGAAGAACCGGTGGTGTGGACCGATCCCGTGCTCGTGCCGCTGGTGCTGCCCAGGAAGCAGGTGACCTCGCGGTCGCCGCGGATCCACGTGGTGACCTGCGGGAAGTAGTAGTACACCTCCATCGTCTTCGGGAGCTTCGCGTCATCGCCCACGTAATCGGTGAGCGCCGTGCCGCCGCACTTCTCCTCGGCGATCGAGATGACCTTGTCCTTGCCCGGGTACGACCCGTCCTCCAGGTTGAAGACGTGGTACGCCTCGCCCTCGTGAGCCTCGGCGCACGGCACGATGCGCACCGTGAAGCCGGCCTGCCCGCCGTCCTCGTCGTCGTACTCCTCCAGGTCTCCGCCCGTGTTGAAGCAGTCGCCCTTGCGGATGTCCTCCACGGCGCTGGATCCCGGGGTGGTCACCTGGCCACTGGTGTCGCGCTGCGGCGACGGGCCGTCGTTCAGGACTCCGGAGAACCCGAGGACGAGCAGGACCACGTAGAAGAGGATGGTCGCGCCGTGGATGGC
The DNA here is from genome assembly GCF_040647115.1 of Streptomyces sp. NPDC044571. Taxonomy (NCBI): domain Bacteria; kingdom Bacillati; phylum Actinomycetota; class Actinomycetes; order Kitasatosporales; family Streptomycetaceae; genus Streptomyces; species Streptomyces sp. NPDC044571. Next base: position 26,304 of record NZ_JBEZBN010000071.1, on the reverse strand, counting down.
GATGCCCGCGATGGCGAAGCCCTTGCCCTTCTCGCCGCGGGTGCGGATCTGGGAGAGGGCGATGATGCCGAGGATCAGCGGGACCAGCGGCACCGCGCAGAGGATCGACATGACGAACGAGACGATGGCGAGCGAGTTGGTCTTCTGCAGCGCCGGCGGCATCTGGGGCGGTGCGTACCAGCCCTGCGGACTGCCGTACGGCCCGGGCTGCCCCGGCTCTCCGTACGGGCCCGACTGCGGGTACGGCTCGGGGGAGGACGGTGGCTGCGGGGGTATGGACATACGGGTGGCGCTCCTTGCACAGACGGTGAGAGGCAACTTACAGCCAGGCGGTGACAACGCAGGGTCGGGGGGTCTGCCGGGCGCGCGGTGCACCTGAGGGTCGTCGCGCCCGGGCCCGTGCCGGTCGACGGCTGCGCGGGCCCCGACAGTTGACGCACCGCCGACTCGGCCTCCGGAGCCAGGGCGGGGACGGCGGGGGAGCTGAGCGGAGCCGAGCACTGACACCGCCGGGGGCCGCGGCGTGCCCCGGTGTCCGGGGACGGAGCGGTAGCTGCTGCGGGGCGGGCGGGCGCGGGCCGGCTGCGGCCCGGCGCACCGCATGTGCCGCGCACCACAGAAGGGGCCGGTACACGTGGCCTACCCTGGCTCGGACACGCGAGATCCGGGGGCCGAGCGCAAAGGGAGAGCGCGTCCATGGGCATCACCAGCAGTTCCGTGCGCCGCCGGCGGGCGGGCTCCGCCGTGGCGGCGGCCGTCCTCGGCGTCCTGGCAGCCACCGGCACACCGGCCCTCGCCGCCACGGACGGCTCGGCGGCCCGGTCCTCGGCCGCCAACCCCTCCGGGTCCGCCCACGGCGCGGCCCCGGTTCCGCTGGGGATCTCCCGGCTGGCCCAGGGTTCGGGCCACGACGTCGCCATCACCATCGACGACGGTCCGGACCCGCGCTGGACTCCGCAGGTCCTCCAGGTGCTGAGGCAGAACCACGTGAAGGCCACCTTCTGCATGGTCGGAACGCGGGCGCAGAAGTACCCGGATCTGGTGCGCGCGGTCGCCGCCGACGGGCACCAGCTGTGTGACCACTCCGTCGACCACGACGTGACGATGGACCACAAGCCCGTCGCCTACCAGCGGCAGCAGATCCTGGACGCCAAGGCCATGATCGAGAAGGCCGTGCCGGGCGTCGCCGTCACCTACTACCGTGCACCGGGCGGCGCCTTCACCCCCGACAGCCGTGCGATAGCCGCCGCGAACGGGATGCGGCCACTGGGCTGGAGCGTGGACCCCAAGGACTGGAGCCGGCCGGGCCTGCCGGCGATCGTCGCCGCGCTGGAGGGCAAGCTGCCCCGGCAGCCGACCGTCCTGTTCCATGACGGGGGCGGCGACCGCAGCGAGACGGTCGCGGCGCTCAGGAAGTACCTGCCCTGGCTCACCAAGCAGGGCTACACCTTCACTTTCCCGGTCCGTACCACCCCGTAGTCGCGGTCGGCACCTCGCAACCGGGGTGGGTACCCCGTAACGCCGCTACGCCTCCCGTACGTACGCGCCCGCGCGCGCGGCCGCCGCCGCGGCCGTGGCGGCGCGGTCGGCAGCGTCCTCGTCGAGGGGGAGGGCGGTGGTCAGGAGGCGGTAGTAGAGCGGGGCGGACGCCGCGCGGATCACCTCGTGCGGGTCCGTGCCCTCAGGCACCTCTCCGCGGGCGGCTGCCTGTTCGACACAGGGCGCCCACGCGTCGACGCGGGCGGAGTAGAAGCCCTGCAGGGCCTCCGCCGCCTTCGGATCACAGGTGGCGGCCGCGATCACCGCCTTGAACAGGGCCCCCTGCCGCGGATCCGCCAGCGTCCGCTGCACCAGACGGGTGTTCGCCCTCAGGTCCCCGAGCAGTGAGCCCGTTTCCGTGCGGGGCACCGACTGCTGAGCCATGTCCAGCAGCAGGTCGGCCACGAGTCCGGTGGTCGTGCCCCAGCGGCGGTAGACGGTCGTCTTCCCGACCTCCGCGCGGCGCGCGATGTCGGCGAGGTCCAGGTGGGCGAAGCCCTGCTCGGCCAAGACGTCCGCGGCGGCGCGCAGCACGGACGCCCGTACGCGCGCGGTACGCCCTCCGGGCCGGGTGGTGCCCGGGTCCGACTCGGCTTCCGCAAACTCCATAATGGGTCTCCAGTTCCATTAGCTGTCAATACTTGCTACGCTGCGGTCATCTTAATGGAACCAAAGCCCCATTAGTGGGGGTGGGAGAGAGGGGATTCGTCATGGAGTACAGGCGACTGGGTGCGTCCGGACTTCAGGTTCCGGCGCTCAGCTTCGGTGCCGGGACCTTCGGCGGACAGGGGCCGCTCTTCGGTGCCTGGGGCACTACGGGTGTCGAGGAGGCGCGTCGCCTCGTGGACATCTGCATCGACGCCGGGATCACCATGTTCGACACCGCCGACGTCTACTCCGGCGGCGCGTCGGAGGAGGTCCTGGGGGCCGCCCTCAGCGGGCGCCGGGACCAGGTCCTCATCTCCACCAAGGCCGGCCTGCCCATGGGAGACGGCCCCGGCGACGCGGGCACGTCGCGATCCCGCCTGATCGCTTCCGTCGACAACGCCCTGCGCCGCCTCGACACCGACTACATCGACCTCTTCCAGCTGCACGCCTTCGATGCCGGCACCCCGGTGGAGGAGGTCCTGTCCACCCTGGACGACCTGGTGCGGGCCGGGAAGATCCGGCACCTCGGCATCTCCAACTTCTCCGGCTGGCAGGCGATGAAGTCGCTCGCCGCCGCCGACCGCCGCGGCCGGGAGCGCTATGTCGCCCACCAGGTCTACTACTCCCTCATCGGCCGCGACTACGAATGGGAGTTGATGCCGCTCGGGCTCGACCAGGGGCTGGGCGCGATCGTCTGGAGCCCCCTGGGCTGGGGACGGCTCACCGGCAAGGTCCGCCGGGGCCGTCCGCTGCCGGCCGGCAGCAGGCTGCACGACACCGCCGACTACGGGCCGCCCGTGGAGGACGAGCACCTCTATCGCGTGGTCGACGCCCTGGACGAGATCGCGCAGGAAACCGGGAAGGCGATACCGCAGATCGCCCTCCGGTGGCTGCTGCAGCGGCCGACCGTGTCCTCCGTCATCATTGGCGCCCGCAACGAGGAACAGCTGCGCCAGAACCTCGGCGCCGTGGGCTGGACGCTCACCCCCGAGCAGATGGCGAGGCTCGACGCGGCGAGCAGCCGGACGGCCCCCTACCCGTACTTCCCGTACCAGCGCCAGGAGGGCTTCGCCCGGCTCAACCCCCCGGTGGTCTAGGGGTACGTCGACTGCCGGTTCAGATGCCGCTGCCCCGCTGGTGGGCGGCCGAGGCGGTGCGTCGGGTGGCAAGCCAGGCCACTCCGTGGACCGTTGCCGTCGTCAGGGCGGCCAGGCCCAGGCCGTGCAGCACCGCCTCGCGCGCATTGCCGTTCGTCAACGGCACGCCTGCCGCTCGCATCTGTCGGGCAGCCCACAAGGCGTACGGAATCACCACCGTCGGCGCCGTCGCCACGCCCGGCGTGTAGCGGCCCAAGGCGGCGGCCGAGGCCAGGTGGGTGACTCCGTGCAGGCCGAAGCCCGTCACGGCCGTGCGGAAGAAGCGGCTCTGCCCACCGGTGCGGGCACCCGCGACCGAGGCCGCCGCCACGACGCAGCCCATGAGCCCGATCGCGGTGTTCACCCGGCGCTGGGGCGCCCGGGAGAAGCGCGCCATCGTGGCGAGCTCTTCGGCGTCGTTCAGCACCCAGGCGGCCAGCAGCCCCCACGTCACGGTGGCAGGGACAGCACTCTTGGCGGACATCGGCAACTTCTCCCTCGACGTACAGTGAAATGCAACGCAACGTTGCGTTGCAATTCCAGCGTACGATGCCTCCATGAGCGACACCAGAGGTCCCCGCGCCGCCTCCGCCATCTTCAACGCCACCCTCGAACTGCTGGCCGAGCACGGGTACGACGGCCTCACCATCGAAGGCGTCGCCCGGGCTGCAGGCGTGAACAAGACGACCCTCTACCGCTGGTGGCCCTCCAAGCCCGCCCTGGTGCGCGCCACCGTGTTGCATGCCCGGGCTCTCGACATCTGCGTCCCGGACACCGGGAGCCTGCGCGGAGACCTGGTTGCGCTCGTCGAGCAGGTGATCGGGCTGCTCACGGGGCCGTACGCCGAACCGGTCGTGCGCGCCCTGGCGGGCGGATCGGGCCGGCCGGAACTGGCGGAACTCACCCGGGAGCTGTTCGCCGAACGCTTCGCCCGCGAGCAGCCCGTCTTCGAACGCGCCCGCGCCCGGGGCGAGTTGCCGGCGACGGACCCCAAGCTGCTCGTCGACCTCGTCGCCGGCGCCGTCTGGGTCCGGGTGCTGCTGCGCCGCGAACCGCTGCCGGACGGCTTCGCAGCCGAGGTCGTGGATGCGGTGCTCCCCCGACCCTGAGGGGTGCTGAGGGGCGCCGGCCCCTCCCGCCGCCGTTGCGGAGGCAGAGGGCGGGGGGAGGCGGGCGCGGACCTCTACGCCGTGTCCGTGTCCGTGTTCGCCGGCCGGCAGCTCATGTGCGTTCGGCTCGGTGTGTCACGACGGCTGAACCGCCCGAATGGCCTGCGGGTCGAAGCCCTTGGTGATGAGGCGGACGGCGAGGGACACCTCCCAGGCGAACACCGGGAGGGCCGCGAGCGACCCTGCGGGGGAGACCTGCTCGTAGAGCCCGAACATCACGGCGGCCGCCGACGCGCAGATCAGCGGGCCGCCGATGAGCCCCAGGACGGCGATGGGCCGCGGGACGAGCCGCGAGCGGTACATCAGCCACGCCAGCACCAGCGTGTTCGCCCCCAGGGCGACGTTCGGCCCGAGCAGGAACGTCCAGTCGTGGATCGCCACCAGGGCCTTGCCGGTGGTGGTGAAGGACGCGGTGTCGGCGCCGGCGTAGTCCCCGCGCAGCGTCACGACCGAGAGGACGCCGATGATGCCGACGAGGATGACGGCGGCTTCCAGGAGTCGCCCGCAGACGTGTCCCAGAGCGGCGCCTTCGTTCTGCCGCCGGATGACCGGGTACAGGGTGACGCCGGTCCCGATGACCGCGGTCACGAGGACGAGCTCGCACAGCGCGCCCCCGAGGACACGGGTGTCGGCGCCGGGGCCGAGGACGTAGTCGGCACCGTTCAGCCCGTTCAACACCGGCCCGTACAGCGCCAGTCCGCCGATCGCGGCGATCTCGGTGACGAGGAAGAAGACCCCCGCCACGATCGCGGTTCTCCTGCTCGCATTCATGGGCACCCCCTGTTGTGGTGTACGGCGTACACCTGGGCCCTACCGTAGGTGTACTGCGTACACTCGTCAACATGGCGAATACGCAACAGGTGCGCCGCGCCCCCCTGAACCGCGAGCGCGTGCTGCACGCCGCGGTGGCGCTGGCCGACGGCATCGGGATCGAAGCGCTCAGCATGCGCAAGCTCGCCCAGGAGCTCGGCGTCGTGCCCATGGCGCTCTACAAGCACGTCGCCAACAAGGACGAACTCCTCGACGCGATGGTGGAAGCGGTCGTCGGGGAGATCGAGGCCCCGGCCTCCGGCGCCGACTGGAAGAGCGCGGTCCGCCACCGCATCCTCTCCGCGCGCGCTGCCCTCCTGGGCCACCCGTGGGCCGCCGAGGTGATCCGCTCGCGCACCGGCCCGACCCCGGCCGTCCTCGCATACCTGGACTCGGTGATCGGCATGTTCCGGGCCGGGGGGCTCTCCGTCGACCTGACGCATCACGTCATGCACGCCCTGGGCAGCCGGGTCCTGGGCTTCACCCAGGAGCTGTTCGACGCCCCGGCGGGTCCCGCTCCGGCGCCCGCCCCGGCGGGTCCGAGCCCGTACCCGCACGTCATGGAGCTGGCCGCGGCGGTGGCCCACGACGACGGCTCGGTCATCGGCCCGGGCTGCGACGACCAGTTCGAGTTCGAATTCGCCCTGGACCTCCTCCTGGACGGCTTCGACCGCCTCCACCGCCAGGGGTGGACCTCGGCCGTGCGGTGAGCCCCACCCTCTGCCCCGCGGCCCCAGCGGAGCCGGACCACCACCGCAGGGGCTCTCATTGCCGCTCATCCCGCTCCTGCGCCGCCGAAAAGGGCCACGTCAAAGGACACGGGATGTCCTGGAAGCCTCCTGCTGTGGACCTGGCGTCCCGAGCAAAACAGGAGGTTCCGCATGAAAATCGCTGTTCTCGGTACCCGCGGCGGGGTGCGTGCGCACGCCGCGAAGCTCGTGGAGCTGGGCCACGACGGCCATGTCGGCACCCGTGACCCGAAGGCGACCCGGGGCCCGCAGCGAGCCCGACGTGATGGGCAACCCTCCCTACGGCCGGTGGCTCGTCGACCACCCCGGCATCACCCCGGGCACCTTCCGCGAGGCCGCGGCCGCCGCCGACGAGCTCGTCGTCAACGGCATCGACGGGCGTAACGCCGTCACCGCGCTGACCGCCATCAGCGACTCCCTCGCCGGCAAGGTGCTCGTTGACTACGCCGTCCCCTTCATCTACGACCCCGAAGTCGAGCATCCGCGCCGACGCCGTGGGGGACCATGCCGAAGCTCGACCCGTGTGACACCGGCAGCCTCGGCGAGCAGATCCAGCGGGCCCTGCCCGAGGTGAAGGTGGCAAGTCCTTCGTCACTGCGTCCGCGGGATGGAGATGTACGCCCCCATGCGCTCGGCCACCGGCTTCGGCCTGGGCCGGCAGTTCGGCGGCCGCTTCGGCATCAAGGCTTCGGCATCAAGGTCGTGCGCTGAACGCCCCGTCCGAGGGCTCCGCGCCCTCCGAGCCCAGGCGCATACCCGGGCCGCTGCCGCACGCGGTTCCGCCGGGTGGCGCCCGGTGTGACAGTGCAGGGCCGGACCGGACCTCAGGCGCCGTCCAGCTCGGCGTTCGCCCGCTCCGTGACCAGTGCCAACACGCGGCCCGCGACCGCCAGGTCCTCGGCCGGAATGCCGGCGTACAGCCGGGCGGCGATCTCGGCGGTCGCAGCGGCTGTGGTCGCGTACAGGTCCCGTCCGGCGTCCGTGGGCCGAATCCGGGACGCCTGCGCCGGGTCCTCTTCCACCAGCTTCGCGGCCGTCAGCTCCTCCATGACGCCGCGTACGAACGACTCGTCGGTCTTCAGTGAGCCGGTGACCTCGGCGACGAGCCCGTCGCGGCCTATGGACTCGCCTGCGACCACGACGGCCCGGAGCGTCACGCTCTGGTGGAACGTGACGCCGTGGCGGGCCAGCACGCCCTCCGCGAGGGCGCGCCCGGCATGGTGCGCCAGGGCGATGACACGGGCGTTGACCGGGGGTGCGGTGGTGGTCATGACTGCTCCTTCTCGCTCTCGGTGTGTGGATGAAGAGGTGCATCGAGCAGGGTCGCCAGCTCGCGGGTGAACTGCCGCGTGCGCGGGCTGTCCTGTCCTCCGAGCGGCTCCAGCAGCTGGTCCAGTAGCCCCTGGACCACCCTGACCGCGCGGCCTGTGACGTCGCACCCCTGCTCGGTGAGCGACAGCCGCATGGCGCGCGGGTCGTTCGGGTCCCGGGTGCGGGCGACGAGTCCGGCGGCCTCCAGGGCGCGGGCGAGCTTGGAGACGTACAGCGGTTCGAGCCCGGTGGTGTCCGCGAGCTGACGCTGACTGGGCTGCAGCCCGGAGCGCCGCATGCCGTGGAGCGAGGCCATCAGCGCGTACTGGGCATGGGTCAGGCCCAGCGGCGCGACCGCCCGGTCGACGGCCACCCGCCATTTCATCGACAAGCGCCAGACCAGGAATCCCGCCGTGGCGCCCTCAGGTGCTGTACTCACAGTGGATATGGTACATGGATACTATGTACATGGCTACTATTTCTTGGGACGCTCGAAGCGAGGTCACGGTCGCAAGGGACCGGCTGTTGCGGCGAGGCCGACATGACGAGCGTCGACCACGGCCTCGATGCCCCGGTCCGTGACCCGTACCGATGTGGGCTTCAGGGCCGGCGCCAGGTCTTGGACCCCCGGCCGCGCGGCCAGCCGGTCGCGGATCCCCCGGGTGAGCCGCTCCGGGGCCGGGGAGCCCATCAGGGTGGCCGCATCCAGGGTGAACTCAACGCGTCCGTCGTGCAGGTGCGGACGGACGGCGATGCCGAGGGCGCCGCCGGGCCCGAGTCCGAGGTGCAGGACGCCGGTCGCCGGATCGGTGGTCACCTCGCTGACGGGCAGGGACTGTTCCCCCGTCGTGAGCCAGGCGCGGACGGCCTCGGTCGGCACCGTGATCCGGCCGTGGACGGCGTCAACGGCCTTCCCGCCGCCCCCGCCCAGCGGGACTCCGTCCAGGCCCAGCCGTACCGAGGCCCCGGTCACCCGGCCGAGTGCCGCATCGTCCCCGGTGACGGTCACGCGGCCGACCCGTCCCCGGGCCAGCGCCAGCAGGCCCGATCCCGCGAGGTCCGCGTCGGTCCGCCCCAGGCGTGGTCGCAATGCGTCCTCGATGCCGTTCTCGACGACCGCGGTCGCGGCGGCTTCGGCGCCGCCGGCCAGGAGCGCAGTGCCCAGGACCCCGGCGAGGATCCGGGCCCGCCATGTCCCGCGCCGGGAGCGCGACGGCAGGGCGCTCGCCACGGGTCCGGCGGCCGCGGTGCGGGGGCGCCCGCCGGCGCGTGCGGTGGTGGCACGGCTCATGCCCGTACCTCCCGCGTCCGGTCGCCGGGCCGGGAGTCCTCCGGGTGGCAGCCCTCCGGGTCGAGGTGCGGCAGGATCCGGTCCAGCCAGGCGGGGATCCACCAGTTCGCACGGCCGAGGAGGTGCATCGTGGCCGGAACCAAGAGCAGCCGGACCACGGTGGCGTCGAGCACCACGCTGAAGCCGAGGCCCAGGGCGAGCATCTTGACCACCGGGTTCGCCGAGAGGAGGAAGGCGAGGAAGACGCTGGTCATGATCAGCGCCGCACAGCTGATGACGCGGGCGGTGGACGCCAGGCCGGCGGCGACAGCGGCCTGGCTGTCGCGGCCCGCCAGCCAGTACTCCCGGATCCGCGCCAGCAGGAACACCTCGTAGTCCATGGACAGTCCGAAGACGATGGCGAACATCATCATGGGCACGTACGACTCGACGGGCACGCTCTCGTCCACGCTGAACAGCGAGGATCCCCAGCCCCACTGGAAGACGGCGACGACGACGCCGAACGAGGCGCCGATCGAGAGCAGGTTGAGCACGGCCGCCTTCAGCGCGATCAGCGGGCTGCGGAACACGGCCAGCAGGAGGACGAACGCGGCGGCGACCACGAGGGCGACGACCAGGGGCAGGCGGTCGGCGAGCACGTCGCGGAAGGTCTGCTGGGCGGCGCTCTGCCCGGTGAGGTAGCCGGTGGCGTGGTACGGGTCGAGCGCGCCGGGCAGGGTCTCCTTCGCCAGCCGGTGCAGCAGGTCGGCCGTGGCCCGGTCCTGCGGGGCGCTGTCGGGTACGACGGTGGAGACGAGCAGGGCGCCGTCCGCGGTGGGGACGGGCGGGGTGGCCGACGCCACGCCCGGGGTGTCGGTCAGTGCCTGGTGGAGCTGCCCGGCGAGCTCCGTGCGTTGGTCGGGGGCGGCGCCGGCCTTGTCGAGGGTGACCACGACGGTGAGGGGCCCGTTCGCGCCCCGCCCGAATCCGTCGGCGAGCAGGTCGTACGCGCGGCGTTCGGTGGCCTTGACGGGCGAGGCGCCGGCGTCGACGTGGCCGAGCCGCATGGACGCGGCCGGCACGGAGAGCAGCGCGAGCATGGCGGCGCCGACCAGCAGGAACGTCCAGGGCCGGCGTCCGACGGCGGCGGCCCAGCGCTGCCAGACGTCGCCGTCGCCGCGGGGCTCGCCGCCGGGTTCGTCGCCGGGTTCGTCGACGGGGGTGCGGACGCGGAGCCGGTCGATACGCCGGCCGGCCAGGCCCAGCAGGGCGGGCGTCAGGGTGAGCGCGGCCAGCGCGCCGGTCAGTACGGTGGTGCCCGCCGCGACACCCAGCATGCCGATGAAGCCGACGCCCGAGGCGAACAGTCCGGCCAGGGCCACGGTCACGGTCAGCGCGGCGACCAGCACGGCCCGGCCGCTGGTGGCGACCGTACGGCCGGCCGCCTCGGCCGGGTCGGACAGGGTGTGCAGCAGCTTGCGGTGCCGGGTGACCAGGAACAGCGAGTAGTCCAGCCCGACGCCGAGGCCCATCATCACCGCGAGGGTGGGCGATACGGCGGCGAAGTCGAACGCGGCGGCGAGCAGGCCGAGTCCCGCCAGCCCGGCCAGCAGTCCGACGACGGCACTGATCAGGGGGAACCCGGCGGCCGCCACACTGCCGAAGCCCAGCAGCAGGACGATCACGGCCGTGGCGATGCCGATGACCTCGGACGCCCGGTCGGCGCCGACCGGGGCGGCGAGTTTGCCGAGCGGTCCGCCGTACTCGACGGTGACCCCGCCGGCCCGCAGCGGCGCGACCGCGGCGTCGACCCGTTCCAGGTAGGACGTGTCGAACTGAGCCGGGTTCGAGTCGAAGCGGACGGTGTAGTAGCCGGTACGGCCGTCCCCGGTCACGGCGGCAGGAGTGGCGAGCGGGTCGACGACGCCGATCACCCCGGGCAGGGCCGCGAGCCGCTGCCCCGCGTCTTCCACGGCATCCCGGTGCCCGGCCAGGCCTTCCCCGCCGGCCGAGAGGACGACCTGCGCCGGGACTCCGCGGTGGGCCGGGCCGCCGTGGGCGTCGAGCAGGTCCGCGCCGGTCTGCACCGCGGTGCCGGGCAGGGCGAAGTCGTCCTGGTACTGCCCGCCCCAGGCTCGGTCGGCGCCGACGGCCGCCAGCAGCGCGAGGAGCCAGACGGCGATCACGAGCCAGGGGCGGCGGGCGCAGGCCCGGCCGGTCCGGTACAGCAGCCCGCCCGGGGCGGAGCCGGGTGGTGCGGCCTGGTCACTCAGTTTCATGGCGGGAGTCCTTGCCGGGGATCGGTACGAAGAGGGAGGGAACGGGGTACGGCGGGGCGGCGCGTATGCCCCGGCGGCACCCGGCACCGGCACCCGGCACCCGGCCCCCGGCACCGATCATGGCCGCTGATTGCCCGGCCACCATGAGGGGATTGTTAGGGCTGTGTGAGGCCGCACGGGCGGCGCGCCGCGCACCCCGGACGTGGGGCGCCGGCTGGCTAGCATGAGTCGCGTCCCCCGCTCGCCCTCCGCGGCTCCGCTCCGCGCACAGGTCACCGGAGTCGTCATGAACACCCGCAAGGGGCTCGTCCTCATCGTGGAGGACGACCCGAACATCGCCGCGCTGCAGCGGCTGTACCTGGAGCGGGACGGCTACCGGACGGAGACGGTCGAGGACGGCCCCGCAGGTCTGGACGCGGTGGCACGGCTCGCGCCGGCGGCGGTCGTACTGGACGTCGGGCTGCCCGGCATGGACGGGGTGACGCTGTGCCGCCGGCTGCGCGAGCGGGACGACTGGACCCCGGTCCTGCTGGTCACGGCCCGCGGTGACGAGGCGGACCGGATCCTGGGCCTGGAGCTCGGCGCCGACGACTACCTGACGAAGCCGTTCTCGCCCGGTGAGCTCGTGGCCCGCGTCAACGCCGTGCTCCGCCGCGGGGGCCGCCCCACGGCGGCTCCGGCCGTGCACACGGTGGGGCGGCTGCGGGTCGACCCCGCCCGGCACACCGTCCATGTCGACGGCACTGCGGTGGAGTTCACCGCCCTGGAACTCAACCTGCTCGCCTTCCTGCTCGAACACCGCGGGCAGGTGTTCACCCGTACCCAGCTGCTGGACCAGGTGTGGGGCGACTCGGCCCACCGCGACCAGCGCGTGGTCGACGTGTACGTCTCCCAGATCCGCGCCAAACTCGGCGACGCCGGCCCGATCAGGACCGTCCGGGGAGTCGGCTACAGCGCGGCGGCCGAGGAGACCGCGTGAGCGCCGCCGGCCCCGGGCGGCGGCCCCGACGACGGGGCACCCTCGCGCGAGAACTGGTCCTGTTCGCGGGGCTGATCGCCCTGGTCGCCGTACTGATGAGCGGGCTCACCGCCTGGTACACCGCCCGGGGCAGCGCGGAGGCCCAGGAGCGCGGCCGGCTCGCCCGGCAGGCCACCGCACTGAGCCGGATCCCGCGGCTGTCGGTGCTGCTGGTGGAGGGGGAGCAGCTGATCGCCGGCTCCAACGGGCTGCGCCTCGCCGTCCTCGACGCGTCGGGCACGCTCCACGGTCCGGCCTCGGCGGCGGTCACGAACGCACAGCGGGACCTGCTGCTCACGCGCCGGCCGCTGTCGGCGACCGGGACCCTCGGCGGGGAGCGGGTCATCGTCGAGGGGCGGACGTTCGGGGCGGGCGGGGTGGTGCTCGCCAAGCCGATGGTCGAGGTGGACGAGGCCGCCGCGCGCATCCGACGGAGCCTGGTCCTTCCGCTGTGCGCCGGGCTGGTCGGGGCGGCCTGCGCCGGGCTGCTGCTGGCGCGCCGCATCACCCGCCCGCTGACCCGCGCCGCCGAGATCGCGGGCCGCCTGGCCGACGGCCAGCGCGGCATCGCGGCGACGGGACCGGACGCGGTACGGGAGGACAGGGCGGGCGGCGAACCAGGCGGCGGGCCCGCCGAGGTGGTGGAGCTCAACCGCGCCATGGCCGTCCTGGACCAGGCCCTGCTGCGCAGCGAGGAAGGCCGCCGCGAGTTCCTGCTCTCCATCTCCCACGAGATCCGAACCCCGCTCACCACGATGCACGGCTACGCGGAGGCCCTGGCCGACGACGTGATCCCCGCGGACCGGGTTGCCGAGACGGGCAGGGTGCTGGTCGCCGAGGCGCAGCGGCTGGACCGCTTCCTGTCGGACCTGCTCGACCTGGCCCGGCTGGAGGCCGACGAGTTCCGCCTCGCACCGGCCGACACCGACCTGGTCGCGCTCCTGGAGCAGGCCGTCGAGGTGTGGCGGGACCGGTGCGCCCGGCACGGGGTCGTCTTCCGGTGGGAACCGCCCGCGGCGGGTGAGCCTTCCCGGCCCGTACGGACCGACGGCTTCCGGGTCCGGCAGCTCGCCGACTGCCTGCTGGCGAACGCCCTGCGGATCACTCCGGCGGGCCGGCCGGTGGTCCTGGCCCTCGCCGCGGTCCCGGGCGGCGGTATGCGCATCGAGGTCCGCGACGGCGGACCGGGACTGACGGACGACGACGTGGCGGTGGCCTTCGAACGGGGGGCGCTGCACGAGCGCTACCGCGCGGAGCGGCCGGTAGGCAGTGGGCTGGGCCTGGCCATCGCCCACCGCCTGGCCACCCGGCTGGCAGCCACCCTCACCGCCACCGGCCACGGCCCCGAAGGCGGGGCGGTGTTCACCCTCACCCTCCCGGCCGCCCCGCCGGGCGGGGAGGGCGGGTGACCGGCCGGGGGACGGGCGGGCATTCACGCAGCGGTCGGCGGCTCGGGAGAGGTGAGCTCGATCAGGTCACCGCGGCCTTGCAAGATACACGTCAGCTGCCAGCCCGTCGTCTTGTCCAGGCGCTCGACATGGGGCACCCCGACGCTCCGGGCGAGATCCAGGGCGTGGAGTCGCACAGCACCTTCCAGGAGCATCGCGTAGGCGTCGGTCATGGCACGGGCACGGGGCCAGGCGGTCGCCACGACCGCGCAGGCGATCAACGCACTGGGCCACCAGAGGAACGCGGGGAGGACATAGAGGATGCCCCATCCGCCCAGCACCATCGCCCGGGCGAGTGCCTCGCGCGTGGCGGTGATCTCTCCCCGGACGGAGTCCGGCAGGGCCAGCCACAGCGCCGGCCACACCGTCGGCAGATCCACGCGGCAGTCACGGTTCAGGCGGAGTTCGACGGCATGCAGACGGTCCCCTGACCAGGTCGGACGGGCGGGTCGCTCGGGGGAGATGAGTGTCGGGTCCCGCGGGCTCCTTCCCGGATCGGCCGTCGGATCGGGGTCGGGAAGGCCGGTGATACGGCTCCTCGCGCGGGCGCGGCGCCGTAACTCCGTCTGTGCGTCGCGTGCTTGGACCAATTCGTCCCAGCGCTCACGACGACGGGTCACCCTCCACCGGGCAAACTGGCGCAAGGGCGGCGGCCAGCGTGCCCACTCCGCTGCGAGGGAGAGCCGCTCGGCCGCGACACCGACAGCCTGGGCGGCCAGGCCGACCCCGGCCGAACCGAGGAGCACGGCGAGGAGGACGACGGCCAGGCCGCTGGGCGAGCGCCCTGTGGCCGAGGAGGCCCAGCCGTCGATCCGCCGGACGAGGCGGCTGACGTCGAGCGCGTGCCGCTGACCGAGCACGTGCGCCGTGGTCAGTGTGGCGAGCCACAGGGCACCGGGGAGCGCGAGCAGGGAGAGCCAGCGTTCGGCGATCTTCTTGCCGAGTTCGGCGAGCACCTCACAGCCCTTCCCAGCGCAAGGGCGCGCCGCTCATCTCGCAGCGCGGAGGCCTGGTTTCCCCCGGCTCTGCCGCCCAGAAACGGGTACACCGACCGACGGGGCAGAGAAAGAGCGCTTCGACAGGAGTGGCCGGCCCCGTACCGGCGGGACGCACGGGCCGGTCGCGCCGGGTCGCTCCGAGCAACCCCAGTGCATCGCGGGCGTTCTGGAAAGCGGTGTGCATCGCCTGCACGATCGGAGCGACATCGACCTGCTCCGGCAATGCGGCCAGCAGATCCTCCCAAAGATCGAGGCGCCCCAACCCGGCCAGTCGATCGCGGACCTCTTCCTCGTGCGCGCATACGTACGCGAGCACGTCCGGCAGCTGCTCACCACACACGATTTCCCCTGTTTCCCCCACATCAACCCCCGGCTCTGCCGCCCGGCACGGCCGGTGGCACAGGACGTGGATGCACCCTTCAGCGGCAAGGCTATCGGCTTTTCCCGAGCCCTACTCCGGGATGTGGAGTACCGTCCCGAGCGGACGGGTAAGAGGGGGGCGGGGCGATGGCCGACCAGCTGCTGGATGATGCCCGGGGGTGGGTGGAGCGGATTTCCCGAGATCCGTCACTCGCCCTGCACCCGGCCGTGCTTGATGTGGTGCGGCGTTTGGCCGACAGCGGGCGAAATAACGAGGTGGACGTCGCGCTGCCTTTGGGCTGGCTGCATTGGTACCGTCATGTCGCGCTGCCTGAAGGCCAATCAGAGGATGAGCTCCTCCGGGCCATGGAATGCTTCATTCCTTGCTTCCTGTCGGGTGCCGGGCCGATACCGGACCGCATGCTCCCTCTGCTCTTCGGCACGCTGTTCGACCTGGCGGTGGAGTGGTCGCGCGATCTGCAACAAACCGACGACTCCGACCTCTTGAACCTGACCTTGCACCTGTGGCGGCGTCTCGCAGCGGCTGCCCCGTCGACCTTCCCGGACCGGATGCTGTACCAGTCCAATCTCGCTGCCACCCTGATGCTGCGGCATGCGCGTACCGGCCGGCCGGAGGATCTGGATGAGGCGGTCGTCTTCTTCCGCCTGGCCGCCGGGTCGGGTCCCGACGACCACCCCGACCGGCCCGGGCTGCTCGGCAACCTCGGAGTCGCCCTCCAGACCCGGTTCGAGCGAACGGGGGAGCCGGAGGACCTGGCGCAATCCATCGAGGCGCGCCGCGCGGCCATTGCGGCTGCCGGAGTCGACCACTCCGATCTGGCCGGCTTCCACGTCGGTCTGACCCATGCCTTACGGGAGCAATTCCTGCAGTCCGGAAGCGAAGAGGACCTTGACGTCTTCATCTCGGCACTACGGCAAACGATCGGACACACGACCGGGGGAACAGCCGATGAGGTAGCTTCTCTGCTCCACCTGGGACAGGCGTTGAGAATGCGCTTCGAGATCCTCGGCGAGGACGCGGACCTGGAGGAATCCATTTCCGTTGCCCGTGATGCAGAGCGTCGTGCACCCGGAGGAACGCCGCTGCTCTCCTACACGCAGACAGTCCTCTCTGCTTCCCTGCAGTTTCGATTTCGCCGCCACGGTGCAGTGGAGGATCTCGACGAAGCTCTCGCGTTTGCCCGAACAGCCCTCGAATCCCTGGCTGAGGACGACCTTGAGCGAGGAGAGGCACTCGCCAACCTTGCGTCGGCCATGGCGGACAAATATCAGCGCGAGGGAATTCCCGCCGACATCCAGCGCGCGGCCG
Source organism: Streptomyces sp. NPDC044571 (assembly GCF_040647115.1). Taxonomy (NCBI): domain Bacteria; kingdom Bacillati; phylum Actinomycetota; class Actinomycetes; order Kitasatosporales; family Streptomycetaceae; genus Streptomyces; species Streptomyces sp. NPDC044571. Next base: position 10,239 of record NZ_JBEZBN010000071.1, on the reverse strand, counting down.
AGCTGAGCCGAGCCGCGGTGCGCAGTGCCGGCCCGGACGACCGGAAGCGGTTCCCCTACCTGCTGACACTCACCGTCATCGCACGTCAGTGCTACGCGCGCACCGGTGCTCTGGAAGATCTGGACGAGGCTCTGCGAGCGGCCCGGGCCGCACTTGAGATCCCGGGCGCACCCAGGTTCCAGCGCATTCTGCACATGGCGAATACGGCCTCCCTCCTGCTCGACCGATACCTTCGGCTGCAGAACCCCGAGGACCTCACCCACGCGGGACTTCTCTTCGAGGCGACGGTCGCCCAGACGCCGGAAGGCCATCCTGAGCATGCAGGCCGGATCCTCAACCTTTCGATCGCCCTCAGGTACCTCTTCCACGCAACCGGGGAGAGCGAGCACCTACGGAGGGCGGCGACCCTCCTGCGTCAGGTCCTCACGTCGGCTGCGCCGGACGCACCGGAACGACCCCGGTACCTCTACGAGTGGGCGACGACACTCAAGGCCCTCCACCAACAGGGTGATGGCTCTGTCACGTGGTCCGAGCTCGTGGCTGCCGCCGAGGAGGCCGCGCACTGCGACTCGGACGCGATCGTCCACACGCCGGCTCGCCTCCTCCTCGCGCGTACGTTGCTGCTGCATGCACAGGACCCGGGGCACAGCGCCAGTGCCGAGCGCGCCCTGTCAGTGTTGACCGACCTGCTGGAGGCGCCCCACACCACACCGTCACAGCGGATCGAAGCCGCACGTCTGGCCGCATCCGTGGGCGGACGCTCCCGCACCACCACGGAAGCGGCTTCCTTGCTGGAAGGGGCCGTCCACCTCATGCCGGAGGTGGCGCCGCTCCAGTTGGCATGGCAGGACCGGCAGCATGCGCTGGGCGGGCTGGCCGGCCTGGCCGCCGAGGCGGCCGGCGCCGTTCTCGGATCGTCCGCCGGAAGCGCCCGCCAACGGGCGCTGCGGGCCCTTCAGCTGCTCGAAATGGGGCGGTCAGTGCTGCTGAGCCAGGTCCTGCGCACCCGCGGCGACCTCTCGGATCTTCACGAGCGGCATCCCGAGCTGGCGGACCGCTTCGCACAGCTGCGTCACCAACTCGACCGTGATGCCGATGCCAGGAGCATCCTGACCCGGCGAACAACTGCCGTCAGTGAAGAAGACCGGCACGCCAGGCAGGCCCTGGCGCGGGACTTCGCCGCGACGACAGCACGCATCCGTGCCCTGCCGGGCTTCGCAACCTTCATGCGCCCCCCGGGTGCGGAGGAACTCATTGCTGCGGCCTCCGACGGGCCGGTGGTGACCTTCACGACCCAGCGCAGCGGAACGGAGGCCCTCATCATCACCGCCTCCGGGGTGACCCACCTTCACCTTCCGGGGATTCGCGAGAGCGAGCTCATGCGGCACGTCGAAGCCTTCCACGAGGCCCTGGAGGGGGTCGCGGATCCTGGTGTGCCGTGGAGGAAGCGCGTGGCATACGAGACCTCTCTGAGCGAGACGCTGAAGTGGCTCTGGGACGAGGCGGTGAGTCCCACCATGGACAGGCTCGGTCTGCGTGCCAGGCAGGCAGCGCACCAGCCGTGGCCCAGGATCTGGTGGGTACCCGGCGGCCTCCTCGGCCTCCTTCCGCTGCACGCCGCCGGCTACCACGAGGACGGCGACGGCCGGACCGTGCTCGACCGCGCGATTTCCTCCTACACTCCCACCCTCTCCGCTCTTCGACATGCGCGGAGCACGCCCTCGGTGTCCCGGACGGACCGCGCTCTCGTGGTGGCGATGCCCACCACCCCCGGTGCCGGTCCCTTGCGCAGCGCCTCGGAGGAAATCCGCGCTCCGGGGGCCTTGTGGCCCGATCCGATCGTCTTCGTCGAGGGGCCCACCGTCTCTGCGCACACCCCGACGAAGGCCGGCGTTCTCGCCGCCCTGCCGCATTGCACGATCGCGCACTTCTCCTGCCACGGAGCGAGCGACCCCATCGATCCCTCGAACAGTCGACTGCTGCTGCACGACCACCAGGTCGACCCGCTCACCGCGGCCAGCCTGACCACCGTGAACCTCGGCCACGCGCGCCTGGTGTACCTGTCGGCCTGCAGGACGGCTTTCAGCAGCACGCGCGAATTGATCGACGAGACCATCCACCTCGCGAGCGCCTTCCAGCTCGCCGGCTTCCAGCACGTCATCGGCACGCTCTGGGAGATCGAGGACGGGGTCGCCGCAAAGACCGCCGCACGCTTCTACAATGCTCTTTCGACAGCTGACGGTTCCCTCCGCACCCACCACGCGGCGCACGCCCTCCACCACTCCGTGCGCGCGGCCCGCCACCAGTTCCCGGTGACGCCGTCTCTGTGGGCGGGCCTCGTTCATGCCGGTCCCTGACCGCTTCCGGAAGTGCGCCACGCCCCGTGTCACGGTTCCGGCTGCGGAGCAAGGGCCGTGTGGGTCGCCGACAGGAAGCGGCGGACCGTCTCCCGTTCGGTGGGGGTGAACCCGTGCAGGACGTCGAGCACCCCCTCGATCAGCGGGCCGAAGAACTCCCAGCCCAGGCGCACCGCCTGCGGTTCGACGCCGAGCAGGACACGGCGGCGGTCCTGCTCGTCGGGCAGGCGCGCGATGTGCCCCAGCCGCTCCAGCCGGTCGATGACGGCCGTCGTCCCGGCCGAGTTGAGGCCGAGCCGGGCCCCGAGCAGGCCCGGCGTGGCGGGTTCGCCCGCGCGGGCGGCGTCCAACAGGCAGATCAAGGCCCGTACATCGGTCGGGTGCATGTCGTTGCGGGCGGCGAACTCCGCCTGCCGCAGCCCGAATTCCACGGTCACGGCGCGCAGGAGGTGCACCAGGTCCATGGTGTCGTCTGCCGTGTTGTCGTCCACATCGCCTCCGCCTAATATCTCTCGCTGAGCGAGATTATCGCCTGTCGAGGGATTGGGGGCGGCCATGTGTGCCATGCCTGTCACGTCCGAGTCCGCTGTGCCCGCCTCCTTCCGCGCCGCTTACGAGGCCGTCCTGCAGCAGTGGCCCGGCCCGGTGGAAGCGACGCGGCTGCCCACGCCGTACGGCATCACCCGCGTCAACAGCAGCGGAGCCGCGGACGCCCCGCCCCTCGTGCTGCTCCCCGGCGGCGGGGCGACCTCCGCCGTGTGGGGCGGGGTCGCCGCCACCGAGGCGTACCGGCTGCACGCCGTGGACCTGGTCGGGGATCCCGGGCTCGGCGTGCCGGCGGCCGGGCGGCCGCTGCGGGCCGTCGAGGACGTCGTGCGGTGGCTGGACGCGGTGCTCGACGGGCTCGGCGGCGGCCCCGTCGGCCTCGGCGGGCACTCGTACGGGGCGTGGATAGCCGCCCACTACGCGGCCCGGCGCCCCGGGCGGCTCACCCGGCTGGTCCTGCTCGACCCGACCCGGGTGTTCGCCGGGCTCCGGCCCGGATACGTACTGCGGGCCCTGCCCATGCTGGTGCGGCCCACCCCCGCCCGGATCCGGGGCTTCCTGGCGTGGGAGACCGGCGGGGCGGCCCTGGACCCCCAGTGGCTGCGGCTCCAGGACGAGACGGCCCGCTTCCCCACGGCCCGGCCCGTCACCGGACCGCGCCCCGACCTCCGCGGCCTCGGGGAGCTGCCGGTGCAGGCGCTGTTCGCCGCCGATGCCCGCTGCCACGACGCCGCCCGGGCGGCGCGGGCCGCGCGCGCGATGCTGCCGGGCGCGCGGATCGACGTATTCCCCGGGGTGTCCCATCATGCGCTGCCGCTGACGGCGGCCCCCGAGATCGTGCGGTGGCTCGTTCGGCCGTAACAGGGGCCCCGGTCGCGGTTCGCAGGCGGGGTCAGTCCACGAGCACACCCGGGTTGAGGATGCCCCGCGGATCGAGCGCCCCCTTCGCGGCCCGCAGTGCGAGGGCGAAGGGTTCGGGGCGCTGGCGGTCGTAGCCGGGCCGGTGGTCCCGGCCCACGGCGTGGTGGTGGGTGATGGTGGCCCGGTGGCGGTGCAGGACCTCGCCCGCGACGGCCTTCAGGTCGTCCCAGAGGGCCACCTCGTCACCGGCGCGGCCGGCTGTCAGGACGGTGAAGTAGGGTGCCGCGCCGTCCGGATACACGTGCGTCAGACGGCAGTTGACGGTCGCTGGGTGACCCGTGGCCTTCAGCGCCGCCTCGCCGATCTCGGTGCGCACCGCTTCGATCAGGGCGGGGATCCGGTCCCAGGTGGCCGCCGTCTCGAAGGTCTCCGCGACGGCACCCATCCTGGCCAGGCCGTCGCGGAGGTACGGCATGCGCAGGAAGGCCGAGCGCCAGGCGCTCACGGCCGCGTCGCCTGCCGGGGAGCCGTCCGGGCCGGCGCTCCCCCCGTACCGGCCGCCGTGTGAGCGGGCCAGGTCGACCGCCCGTTCGAGACGGGAAGCCACCGGTTCGTCCGCCGACTCGAATCCCAGCACCAGTACGGCGGAGCCATCCTGCGCCGAGCCCGACAGCGCGGCCTCACCGGCGTCCAGGAGACGGCAGTTGGCGGGGGAGAGGTCGGACTGCGCGAGGGTGCGCACCGCCCGCAGCGCGTCGTGGAAGTCGGCGAAGGCGACCGCGGCGGAAGCCTTGAAGCGCGGGCGCTCCTGGAGGCGGACCCATGCCTCGGTGATGACGCCGAGGGCCCCTTCGGAGCCCAGGAACAGGCGGTCGGGGGAGGGGCCCGCCCCCGAGGCGGGCAGCCGCCACGAACTGCTCGTGCCGGCCGGGGTGACGACACGCAGCGATTGCACGAAGTCGTCGATGTGCGTGCGGCCGGTGGCGTAGTGCCCGCCGGCCCGGGTGGCGAGCCAGCCCCCGAGCGTGGAGAACTCGAAGCTCTGCGGGAAGTGCCTCAGGGTGAGGCCGTGGGGTCGTAGCTGGTCCTCCAGGCTCGGCCCGGGGGTACCGGCCTGGATACGTGCCGCCCGCCCCTCGGTGTCGACCTCCAGGACGCGTCCCATGGCGGTCAGGTCGAGGGACATCACCGCCCGGTGGGCGTCGCCGCGGTACTCCACGCCTCCCGTGACCGAGGAGCCGCCGCCGTACGGGACGACGGCGACCTGCCGGTCGCCGGCCCAGTCCAGCAGGTCGGCGACGCCGCGGTCGTCCGTCGGGCGGGCGACGAGGTCGGGGATGCGGCCGGGCCGCCCCCGAAGGGCCCGCGCCACGTCGCGGTACGCCTTTCCCATGGCATGCGCGGCGCGGTCACGGGGCTCGTCGCTGACCAGACCGGCGAGGCTCCGCGGGGGTTCGACAGCGGGACTCCCGATGGCCAGATCGCGGATGCGGGGCACCGGGAGCGGGCGGCTGAGGGTGCCGGGGAGCAGGGCGCCCATGGCGGTGCATTCCGCGTCGTCGGGCTGTGCTTCGGTCCAACCCCAGCCCCACCAGGAGCGGGTGCGGGACGTCGGCTGCGTGGGGGTGCCGGCCATGGATGGCTCCAGGGTTCGCAGTAACTTACCTTGAGGTAAATTACCTACTGATAATATCCCTTCATGGCAACCCCCCCTACGAAGGCCGGCACCAAGGGAGTTCCCCGGGAGCACCGCCGTCGGCAGATGCTGGAGGCCGCCACGCAGGAGTTCGGCACCCGCGGCTACGCGGCTGCGTCGCTCCCCGCGATCGCCGCACGCGTGGGTGTCACCAAGACGCTGCTGCACCAGTACTTCGGAACGAAGGAGGACCTCTACCTGGCCTGCCTGGTCCCCGTCGGGGACCGGCTCCTGGACGGGATCCGGACGGCGATGGGGCCGGACGGGACCACGCCGCACACCCCGCTGCGCGTACTGGACAGCATCTTCACCGCGCTGGAGGGGCAGCGGGAGGCGTGGTTCGTGCTGTACGACACCTCCTTGCCGTCGGGCGGCGAGGCCGCACGCCGGGCTTCGGAGTACTGGGCGGCCATCGACGACCTCGCGGCCGGTGGCACCGCCGAACTGCTGCGCGCGGCCGGATCCACCGACCCGCTGGACGCCGACGCCCTCAAGTACGTCTGGCGGGACCTGGTCGCCACCCTCGTCCGCTGGTGGGTCAAACACCCGGAGCAGACCCCGGCGGAGATGACGCAGCGCTGCGCCCGCCTCTTCGCAGCCGGCGCCGGTCTCACGGACCGATAGCGTTCACTGGGTGATCGATCGAAACCGGGATGTCCCTCCCACCCCGCCGGCCGACCGGACAACCGGCCTCCAGTCCGCTGCCGTCCAACTGGACAGCACGGCGAAGCAGCCGCTGCGCGCCGCGGGAGAGCCGGTGGGAAGCTCGACCCGCAGCCGCGCCCGCGCGCAGGGACCGGGGCCTGCGCTGCGTGCACCACTGCTCTCTGCGGGGACCGGTCCCGCGGGTGAACTCCGCCCTCGCGGGCTGGTCGACCTGCGCGGCATGGTCCCGGTCCCCGCGCGCACGGTCGTGTATCCCCCGGGCGCCGTCGTGGTCGTCTCGGGTCTGCCGGGCAGCGGCAAGAGCACGCTGCTGGAGCGCTGGTCGCGCGCTGCGGGCGTGCGGGTCGTCGAGCCGCGGGTCACCCACGTGCAGTGCGAGTCCCGCATGCCGGCATGGCTGCCCTACGCGGTGTACCGGCCGTGGGCCCGGCTGCGGCACTTCACCTGGCTGAGGGAGGCAGTGGCGTGCGGCGAGCCCCTCCTCGTGCACGACTGCGGAAGCCGTGCGTGGATGCGCACATGGCTGCGCGCGGCGGCGCTCCGTGCGGGCCGCACCGGCGGCGTCCACCTGGTCCTCGTAGACGTCGGCCCCGCCGCCGCGCTGTCGGGACAGCGGTCCCGCGGCCGCCACGTCTCCCGCCGGACCTTCGCCGGGCACGTCCGGGGACTCGGGCGGCTGTTCGGCGCGCTGGCCGACCGCGGCCGTGACGCCGTGCCCGAGGCGGCCTCCGTCGTACTGCTGGACCGGTCTTCCCGCAGCCACCTCGCCGGCATCGCGTTCACCGGGGAGCCGCACACCGCGGCCCGGGACCCGCGCACCGCGCCGTGAACACCGGGCGCGTGAGGGGGTCGTGCCCGGCTGCCGTGCGTCCCGCCCTGTGGCACGCTGGAAGAGCCGACCGGCCGGTGTGATCCGTACAAGAACCCGGCAGACCCTCGGACACCCCCATGACTCCACGCCTCCCACGCTGCACGCGCAGCGGGCCACTGGCGCTCGCCAGTGCTGCCCTCGCCGTCCTGTTGACGGCTCCCACGGGGCTTGCGGACCTGACCGCCGCCCCCATGGCGAAGATCCAGGCAGCCACCCTGTCGATACCCGCCATCGGCGTCTCCGGACTCCCCGTCATCCCCTACCAGGGCAGTCCCGACGACGCGGCGGGCACCCGCATCCAGGACCAGGGCGTGGCCGCCAGCCCGTACGGTCCGGGCGGCGGCGTCGGTCCCGGCGACGTCGGCAACTACATCGTCACCGGCCACCGGATCGTGGCCGGCGGGCCCCTGCGCGCCCTGCCGTCCTTGCCCGCGGGCGCGTCGGTGTTCGTCACGGCCGGCGGCGTCACGTACCAGTACGTCATCACCTCGACGCGGACGACGTCGTTCCGGTCACAGTCCTCCATGGAAGAGCAGCGCGCTGCGGTGCCGGGTTCGAGCGGCACTGCGCCGAACAGCGCGATGATCACCGTGTCCACCTGTCTGACACCTGAGGACGAGGCGGCGGGCAACTCCTGGCGGGACGCGCAGAACAACCCCGAACACCGCCTCGACAAGATCGGCGTCCTCACCACCTCCGAGCCCTGACCCCGGGGGAGCGCCAGGAGTTGGCGAACGTCGCGCCGAACGCGGCGGCCGCCGCGACGACGAGGGGCTTCAGACGAGGGGCTTCACAGGCTCGCGAGGAGATCGTCGAGCGGGGCCGGTACCTGTCCGGGCCCGAGGGCCTCGACGAGGAGGCGACCGTAGCGGATCTTGCGGCCCTTCTTCGTGCCGAGGAAACGCCGCAACTGCTGTTGCCGCGGCCGACCTTGGTGCGCGGGCTGGCACAGGAAGGTCTGCCAGGCCCGGAGATCGCCCTCGGCTCGGACGATCTCCTCGACGGCCGCCGTGCCGAGCGCGCGGATGAGCTCGTCCTCCAAGTCCGCCACGCATACGAAGAAGCCCTGGTGAGGCGCCCGTGCCCGGTTCAGGCCGCGGTCGTAGAAGGGCTGCTCGCGCTCGTCGCACAGTCCCGCCAGTTGCAATCCGAGGCCGGGCGGTCCGAGGAGGCCGGCGTAGCGGCCGACGCTCATCGCCCCGCCCATCGACACGACGCACACCCCCTCGGCGGCAAGGTCCCGGCCACGGCGTACGGCGAGCGCCTCGACGGCCGCCAGGTCGCTCGGCCCTTCCAGCAGCACCGCCGTCCGCAACCCCAGCCGCACCGCCAGATCCCTCGCCGCCCCACCGGGACCGCCGTTCGCCCAGCCACTCACCGCGTCCCGGAACGCCTTGATGTCCATGGGGTGAGTCTCCACTTCCCCCGACGCCATGGCACGGAAATATTCGACGGCCTACCAGATGCCGCTGATCAGGGGCAGGCGGCCGCCGGCGTCGACGCCGGCTCCTCGTCGATCCACCGATCGGCCCGCCCGTGTCGCTGCCACGCCACGCTCGCCCCTAGCATCGGAGCACAGCACACCGAGAGCGTGCGCGCCGGTTTGCCGGCGCGGGGCGCAGGCGCGCAGGCGCAGGGACGGACGAGTCCGCCGAAGGGGGCCGAGGTGAGGTCAGGGTCGGAGTCGGTCGACAGCCGGATACGCGCGGGTACGGGGAAAGCCCCGGCCTCCGCACCGGGTCTCGGAGCGGGCTCCCCACCGCCGGCGGTGCGCCGCATCCCCCGCGAGCGGCGGCGCCGTTGGCGGGCGCTTCCCCTGACCTTGGGCGTCGTGCTGAGTGGAATCGCTTCGTTCCTGCAGGTCGACGTCGCGCATGCCTACGGTGGGCAGCAGACCGGAGCCCGGAGAGGTGTGGAGCCGGGCACCGAATGCCGACCGACGTTGATCGGCGTGGCACACCAGGACGATGACCTGCTCTTCATCAACCCCGAAGTCCAGCGGCTGATCCGTCACCGGTGCTCCGTCGGCACCGTCTACCTGACCGCCGGGGACGCTGGGCGCTCGTTCGCCGAGGACCCCTACGTACGACGACGCGAAGAGGGCTTACAGGCGTCTTACGCCACGATGGCGGGTGTCCCCAACCGCTGGCACCGCAGCGATCTCACCGTACGGGGCCACCGCCTCGTGTCCTTCGTCCTGGACGGCCGCCCCGACGTACGGCTCGTTTTCCTCCGGCTGCCCGACGGGTTTGCGAAGGGCGCCGGGAGCACGCGGTACGCCGGGCAGAGCCTGCTGAAGCTGTTTCGCGGGCAGATCGCCACGATCAAGCCGGTGGACGGAGCGAAGCCCTACACCAGGGAAGAGCTGACCTCGGTGCTCTCCGACGTCCTTTCCCTCCGGAAGGCCGAACGCATCCTGACGCTCGACTACGACAGTGCCACCTTCGGGGTCGGCCCGCCGAATCCGGCCGATCACAGCGACCACGAGATGACAGGTCGGTTCTTCCGGAAGGCCGCCTTCGTCGCTCGCGCCCGCCCGACCGTCGCCTCCTACGTCGGCTACGGCCTCTCGCTGCTTCCGGCCAATCTCACTGCCCAACAGCGGCGCGACAAGGAAGCCGTCTACGACGCGTACCTCAGGTACACGGGATGTTTCACGGCTCCCTGCCCGGCCGGACTCACCCTCAGCCAGGATTTTCGCCGGTGGATCGCGAGGGAACACCGCAGGACGCATAGGCAGGCTCGTCCCGGCGAGATCGTGTCGGCGATAGGCCGCACGAATACGAAGGTCGCGGTCGAACGTTGCCTTGCGCAGGACCGGCGCCGCCCTGCGGATGGTGCCGTCACGACCGCGGACTGCGACGGCGGGCCGGCCCAGCGGTGGACGTTCGTGGGCGCCACCGTTCGGGCCGCCGGGTCCGGGGCCTGTCTCACCGCTTCCGCGCAGGTCAGCCTGTCACCGTGCAGCGGGTCGAGCGCCCAGACGTGGTGGCGTGACGCCGACGGAAGGATCGGATCGGGCGGCCGCTGCCTGCATCAGGACGACCTGGCGATGCTGAACCCCGGGCTCGATCTGAAACCGTGCAGCCCCTACCGGCCCGAGTTGCGCTGGCAGTGGTAGGCCCGGTGGTTCCGGTGGAGTGGCCGGGTGTCACAGCCCCATGGAGATGGCCAGGCGGGTCAGCTCGGCCGTGTTGTTGATGCCCAGCTTGGCGCGGATGCGGCGGAGGTAGGCGTCGACG
>NZ_JBEZBN010000070.1:0-27879 GCF_040647115.1 Streptomyces sp. NPDC044571 | reverse complement strand
CTGCACGACAAGACGGCCGAGGCCGCCGACGGCGCCGACAAGCTGAAGGACGGCGCCGGCATCCCGACTTTTGTCCGCGGACAAAAGTCGGGACGGTGCGGCGGGTCCGCGGTCCAGTCCGAAACAGGGCAAAGCGTACGGTGATCACAGCCTCCGCAGGCCGGTCCGCCCGTCGTAGTGGACTCGGCCGGCCAGGCCTGAGATGCACGCTCCCGTTGCGTCGAAGACCAACACGTTCCAACGGTCGAGCGGTTTGTACGGCTGGCGGTCCCAGGCTTCCGGGGGTGGCAGCCTGTCCTGTCCCTCGAACCATTTCCCCGGCATGGACACCGTGTGGAGCAGGAGAGTCCGCTTCACTCGGCGTTCATCCACCGCGGTCAACCCCTTCTTCAGCTTGTGCTTACCCCAAATCTCAACCAGCTGCTCCCCTTCGGCGTCGTGGGTCAGGTCCTCGCCGGGCCGGTAGAGGCACACGGCGTTGACCGAAGGGGCGCTGAGCCGCGGGACTGCGCGGAGCCCCTCCACACCGCCCTTCTCGCCGACGCCGTTGAGTTCACCCGAGATGAGCCACTCCACCGTCGCGGGGTCGCCCTCGACATAGGGGCAGACCCCGTTGTATTCAGCCGCGAGGCGTTCCCTCGCAAGCTCGACGAGCCAGGCATTCCACGTCCGGTCCAAGAGGGTCGCCCACGCCCCCTCGCCTGTCTGCCGTGGCCCGTACACGCTCGTGACGAGTCCGGCGACGTCCCGAGGCAGGCACAGGCTGATGCGGCCCTCCTGATCGCTCCGCTTCCGGAGGGTGCGGAACGTCGCGGCCAGGGTGTACGGGGCGTACGTCGAGCCGTCGAGGTTGCCTGTGCGGCGTCCCGGACGGAGGCGAGGTGGTTCGATCAGCGGGAGTTCGGGCTCTTGAGGATCGGCCTTGAAGAGGACATCCAGCTGGGGCAGCTCGCACCAGCCCGGGCGGCCTCCGGCGTTCCCGGCATCACGGTGGAGGCTGCCCATGCGGTTGACGAGGAGGTCGACGGGGGCCAGGTCGGAGACCATGAAGTCGAAGTCCACGGACTGCGCGGTGCCCTGAGTTGTGATCACCAGTAGTCTGCCGGGCCGAGAAGGAGCACCGGCCCCGAGGAGGGACCGGATCCGTTCCTCAGTGGACCTCAGCTGGTGCGTCTGGAACTGCTCGTGCAGCAGCAGGATTTCCGACTCGTCCCAGCCGTGGACCGCTGCGCCGGCGAGAGCTGCCCGGTACAGAGCCACGGCTGTGTCGACCCGGTTGCGCACCACGCCCACGCAGCCGCCGCCCCGCGCCCTGTCCAAGAGCTCCGAGGCGAGGCCGACCGGATCCTCCTCGCACCGTAACCGGACCGTCGTGACCTTCTGCGGGGTGTCGGCCGGCAGAGGACCGCCCCTTCTGACGTGGCCGGCGGCGTCGACGACCGTGACGGGACCTTCGTCACCCGCGTCGGCCGGCTCGACCCGCAAGCCTGCGCACCAGGACGCGGTGAGCGCCGTTCGTACCGCCGTGGGTAGGGCGTTGGACAGGACGACGACGGACGAGCCCGCATCGGCGAGCCATTGCACGGTGGTGCCGAGCAGTTCCTGCTGGTACAGCTCGTAGGCGTGCGCCTCGTCGATGATCACGGTCTTGCACGAGAGTCCGAAAAGCCGCAGCATCCAGTGCTTGGAAGGTTGTGCGGCCAGCATGACCTCATCGATGGTGCCCACCCCGAAGGTGGCCATGAGCCCCACACACCGGTTGAGGTACCAGGGGTCCATGACGGCCCGGTCGCGTCCGGGATGCTCGTGCGCCGCCTTAGTGGGATCCCGCTCGTCTTCGTCGGACTTCAGGGTGTTGTCGATCCCCGCTGCCAGCGCGTCGAGCGGCGAGCTCTCCTCCCCGCCCGACCGCTCTGCGTCGATCAGGGCGTGGACGATCTGCTGCTCGAGGGCGTCGGCGTGGACCACGGCAAGGGTGGCGTCCCCGTCCGCCACCGCCGCCCGCATGAAGCCCTGCACCTCCGCGGCGATCCGGCCCGTGTCCGCCTTCGTGGGCATGGCGACGTAAAGCCCCTGGTAGCCGTTGCGGGACGCCAGATGGTGGGCGCACCACAGGGCGAGACGGGTCTTCCCCGTGGCCGGCGGGGCCTCGACGATGACCAGGGCCTGCCCCGCGGCAGGCATCAAATCCAATGCCGCAGCCTGGACGGGACGCGGCTCGGTTCCGGGCCACAGCTGCTGCCACGTCACCTGGGTCGGCTTCCACCGGTCGAGGCACAGTGCGGTCACGGCTTCCTCGGCCCGGCCCTGGGCCGCCTGCCACCACGCCTCGTCCGGCTCGGCCAGGTCCGCGTACGGGTACCTGCCGTCGTTCGAGGCGATCCAGTCGCTCATGATGACCAGCCCCATGAGGTGGATCAGCGCGGCGGGCTTGGCCGGGGCCACCACTGCCGTGAGGCGCAGCAGGTCGACACCCAGCACGGCGGCCGTCACCTCGACGAGGTCCGCCCGTACGTCGTCCCAGTCCGTGCCTCCGCGGGCGATGGTCGCCGTACCGACGGTGTCCGCGCCGGGGACGTGACCGTGGTGACCGCCCAGCGCATACGCGACGGCGTACAGGCCCTCGTGCTCAGGTGCCCTGCACTGCTGGCCGTGCGCGACGGGACAGTCGCAGCCGAGCAGACGGGGCAGCGTGGCCGCCGTGATGTGCTGGTGGTGGGACCACGGCAGCCCGTTCCAGGAATCCGGTAGCGGAACGCCGTGGGAGCGTGCAGCTTCCTCCCACACCGGTCGAACCTTGCGCAGGTGGGAGCGGGTCTCTCCCTGATCGAACTGCCCTAGGAACGCGGGGGCCGCTTTGCCGAGGTCGTGTAGCGCAGCCAGGAAGGCTACGACTGCGCGCGCTGTGGCCGGGTCCCCGCCGCCGAACGCCTCCGTCAGCACAGCGCGGACGTTGCCCGGCAGGAAGCGGTCCCAGAGCTCCCGCGCCGTCGCGCCCGTGTCGAGCAGGTGGGCCAGCAGCGGGTTCCAGGCCCGCTGCCCTTCGCGGTACCTCCGCCGGTCCCGTGTCTTGCCCCACACCCACCGGTACGCCCTGTCACCCGACTTCGTCATTCACGTCCCCCTCGATCTTCCGCGGTGTTAGCTTCGCTTCGATCACGGCGGCGCGTCATGACATCGGGGGAATGTGCACGTTGGCTGAACCATCCGCTTTAGCACCGGCAGAGGCCGTCCACTGGTGGGACCCCCGCGTCCACCCCTGCATACCCGTGGTGACGACCGGGGGCAGGACGGAGTCGCGGACCCTGCTCCAGGTGTTCCGAACGGCCGACGAGGACATCAGGACGCTGGCCGGCAGCACCCCCGGTGAGACGGTCGCCCTGTTCGAGTTCCTGCTGGCCATCTGCTACGCGTCGAAGTCGAACCCGCCGGTTCCCGGCCGCTGGCTGGCCGCCGTCGAGAATCGGCAGCCGTTCGACCTGGCCGTGAAGTGGCTGGAGGACCAACCCGATGACAGCTGGAACCTTTTCCACCCCACCGCGCCACTCGGCCAGAACGCCCTGCTCGCCCCGTTCATGGACGAGCACGGGGTCGGCCCCGCGCAGCTCGTCATCGAACACGTCGGTGACTACAACCAGTTCTTCGACCACCACCACCTGGAGCATCCGCAACCCATCACCGCCGAGCGGGCCTTCCGCGCCCTGCTCACCCAGCACGCCTACGGACTCAGCGGCCGCGCCCGCATATCCGGCAAGGCCACCCTGGGCGACACCATCACCAACCTGGCCACCGGGCGCCTCGGGGCACGCATCCGCGTGATCGCGCTCGGCGAGACGCTCGGCGACACCCTCCGGCTCAACCTCGCCCCCGCCGCACGCCGCGGTACGTTCAACCACACGTGGACGGTGTCGAGCCTTCCCCGTCGCGGTTTCGCGGCCAAGCCCGACGGGCGGCCCGTGGACGGGCCCGCCGATCTCCACACCGTCCTGGGCCGCTCGATCCTCCTGAGCCCCTGCACGCTGGCGAACGGTGAGACGGGCGTGGACCGTGTCCTCGTAGGAGCCGGCGAACTGCTCGCCCCGCTCCCCGACTCCCTCGTCCAGGACGTCGTCTACACGGGTACCGGTGCCACGGCCAAGCCGCTGGCGCCCTCGCCGGCCCGGGCCCTGTGGCGCGAGGCTCACGCCCTGTATGCGGCCGTCGCCGACCGCAGCAAGCGTCTCGACCTCTACCATCGCCTGGCCACCCTCGCCGAGGGACGGGTCTCCCTGTGGGCGGTGGGGCTGGTCGCCAACAAGACGGCTCCCTTGACCTGGCTCTCGGACACCTTCCCCTACCGCCCCGGCCGCGAAGAGGACCTCCGACACGCGGCGCACACCGGTTCCCAGCTCGCGGAGTACGTGGCGGCGGCGCTGTGGAAGGCCGCCTTCGCCGCCTGGAAGGTCGCGTACCCGAATCCCAAGCCCGCCGACAAGAAGCTGCAGATCGCCCGCTTCGACGCCCGCCCGGAGCACTGGGCGGCGACCGAGCAGCCCTTCCACATCCTCTTGGACACGGTCGTGGCCGGAGAATCCGTGCCGGCGAGCCTTGAGGCCTACGGAACGACCCTCGCCGAGCACGCCACCGTCTTCCTGGAGCACCGCCTCGACTCACTGCCCGCCAACGCGCGCGGTTTCCAGGCGCGCGCCGACGCCCTGCGGACGCTCGCATCGGAGTTCGGCAAGCAGAAGGCACCCGACCAGCTCAAGCCGAAGGAGAAGCGGCCGTGAGCAACACGACCGACGTCGACGTCCTCATCGAGACGGCGCCCGAAGCAGGGCCCGAGCAGGGCCCGGAGGCGACGGAAGAGGCTCTTCCGCCGGAACACCCGCCGGCCGAGCAACTCGCCCGATGGCTCGTCAGCCTCGTACACAACCGGGACAACGGCACACTCGCCGAGCTGCGCCGCCCTCGGGCGGAGGAAGACGCACACATCCGGGCCGGCTGGTACGCCCCGGTGGAGGAACAGCGCGAGATCTACGAGCGGGTCGCCTTCCTCTTCGCCGTCTACCACCAGGGAGCGACTCGGCCGCACTGGGGCAACGACACCCTGGGTGCCGCGATGCGCAGGATCGGCAGTCGCATCGGCCGCGGCCCCAAGGACGCCGGCGCCTCCCGCTTGAACGCCCGCATCGTGTCGAGCCGGAGTATCCCGTGGCGGCACCTCCAGCACGCCGTTGCCCGACTGCGCTCGTGCGAACAGGCCCCGCCGGCCTGGTCGCTGCTCGTGGAGGACCTGGTCCGCTGGACCGACCGTGAGGCCAGGATCCGCTACCGCTGGGCCGTCGACTTCCACAAGCCGTGGCGAGCCACCCCGCCGCCCGCGCGCAAGCCACCGGCGCCCAAGCCACCCGTGCGCAAAGGACCCGCGCGCAAGACCTCCGGCCCCACTGACCAGAACGCCCAGAAGGACGCGACCACGTGAGCACACAGCCCGGCCTCCTCGGCCGCCAGTTCCTCTCCCTCCACCTCCTGGAGACCGTCGCCGCCGTTCTGCCGGTACGCGACGAGAACGGTGCCCCCAAGGCCATCGTGTACGGCGGCGTCGAACGCCACATGATCACCAGCCAGGCCCGGCGCCGGGCCGAGCGCGTCCACGCCCGCAACCGGGCGAACTCGGGGGTCGGCGCGCTGAAAGGCCACACCATGGGCGTCCGCACCCGGGAGTGGGCGCTGATCACCGCCCGTAGCCTGGAGAACGACCACGGATGGGAGTACGAGACGGCGCTGCGCACGGCACGCGCGGTGCTAGAAGCCCTCAATCTCAAGTTCGGTGACCCGGCGAAGAAGACGGTGGCCAACCTGACCAAGGTGCTGGTGTTCGCCCCGGCGGACGCAGGCAGCCGCATCGCCGGGCACCTTGCCGCCGAGGCGGAGTCCATCACCGCCTGGGTGCAGGAGTTCCTTTCCGCACAGCAGGCGGAGGCAGAGAAGCGGAAGAAGGGTAAGAAGTCCGCGGACGAGGAGCCGGAGGGCGACGCCGCCGAGAACGCGGCGGCGAAGAAGGTGCCCCTGCCGAAGGCCACCCGTACCGCCGTGCTGACGGCTTTGGCACCTCGGGACGCCATCGACATCGCGCTCTACGGCCGCTTCCTCGCGGAGGTCGCGGATTCTCCGAACGTCGACGGGGCCGTCCAGAGCAGCCACGCCTTCACGGTCCACGAAGCCGAGCAGGTCGACGACTTCTTCGCCGCCGCCGACGACGCCAAGCTCGACCGCAAGGCCAACGCAATCGACTTCCTCGATTCCGCCGACGACGCGGGCGCAGGCATGACCGGTTATCAGTCGCTCATCTCGGGCACGTTCTACCGCCACGCCGTCCTCGACCGGGTCAGGCTGCGGCACAACCTGCAAGCCGCAGGGATGGCGGCCGACGACGCCGAGGCAGCCGCCGTTGCCGCCGAAGAGGAGTTCGTGCACTCCTTCGTCGACGCCTTCCCTGAAGCCAAGAGGAACTCCACGGCATCCACCGGAACCCTCCCCGGTCTGGTCCTCGCATTCGACGGGGACCGTCCCTTCAATTACGCGGGCGCCTTCCAGCGGCCCATCGATGAGCTGACCGACGGCCCGGCCGGCGCAGCCGCCGTACGCCGTCTGCTGGAGCACCACCGCTTCGTCACGCAGCGGCGCACCGACATCCGGCCCGGCAACGTCCTCACCTACGACCTTGATGTCAACGCCGTGCTCGGAGACCTCAAGGCCGAGGGGAAGCTGGATGCGAAGGAAGTCGTGAGCATCGAGGAGCTGACGGCGTGACGCACGTCCTGCTCATCCGCCTGGCCGGTCCGCTGCAGTCGTGGGGATTGGTCTCCCGCTTCACCCGCCGCGACACGCACAGCCGACCCACGAAGTCCGCGGTGATCGGCCTGTGCGCTGCCGCGCTCGGACTGGACCGCGCGGCTGACCTCCACGCCGAGGACCTGCCCCTTGCCCAGCTCCGCTTCGGTGTCCGCGCCGACCGGCCGGGCGTACCCGTACGGGACTATCACACCGTCGGGGCGGGCAGGTTCCCCCTACGGCCCCGCGACATCATCACCGACCCCCGCCGGGCGGCCGCCGTCTCACGGTCCATGGAGGGGCAGGAGGGCACTGCTTTCGGACACCACGACCTCGCGAACTGGTACGGCGCCCCGAAAAAGATCGCCAAGGATCCCGTCTCCGGAGGCCTGGTCTCGGAGCAACTGGTCCGGGACGCACTGATCACCGAGCGCTGGTACCTGGCCGACGCCGTCTTCCTGGCTGCCCTGGAAGGCGAGGACCCGGCCCTGCTCGCGAAGATCGGCCACGCTTTGGAGCACCCGCAGAGACTGCTGTGGCTGGGCCGCAAGTCCTGCCCACCGTCCGGGACCCTCTCGTGCGGGGTGTACGAGGGCACCATCGAGGAGGTGTTCTCGGCGAAGGCACTGCTGCCCGCGGCAGCGGAGGAACCCCGCCCGTGGGCCTGGATCCAGTCCTCACCCGACGATGCGGAAGCCGCGCCGATCAACGACCAGCCCGTCACCTTCGAGGCGGACGAGCGAGCCCACACGCTCCGCTGGGAGACCCGCACCCGCATCACCATCGCCGAGACCGCCACCGGATGGGACGTCCTCCTGTGACCCGGAGCACCACTGCAGCCCGCTTCGTCGCCACCCACAGCGTGCTCACGCTCGACGCCCGCCATCCCTTCGCCGCCAAGTCCCTGGTCGACGCCCAGGACATGCACCGCACCGTCATGAGCGGCTTCCGCGGCTGGGTGGCGGACGGCGACCCCGACGCGCGTGCGCAGATGGGCGTCCTGTCGACCTGGTCGGTGGACCTCAAGGCGGCCGCCCTCGTCATCGTGGTGCAGTCGCGTGTCCCCGGGGACTGGTCCCGCATACCGCAGGCTGCCATGACCGGTCGGCCGCGCATCCTCACCGTGGACCGCACGTTCAGGGTCGGCGACGTCCTGGAGTTCCGCACCGTCGTCAACCCGGTCCGCAGCGTCCCCACGGGAGCGCCTGCCTCTGACAGGGGCCGGGGCAGGCGCGTGGCCCATACGCGGCCGGACCACGTCAAGGAATGGTTCGTGCGTCGGCTCCAGCCCGAAGGCGAGCCGCGTTCCGGCCCGAACGGCAGCGTCCGTATAGGCGCCACCGCCGACCCGGGCTCGCTCGCTGTGCGCATGCTGCCCACCGTCTCCAGCGCCGGGTCCCACAAAGGACTGCGCATCGTCCGGGCCGAGCTGCGGGGGAAGCTGACGGTCACGGATCCGCAGGCTCTCGCCGACACTCTGGCAGAGGGGATTGGGCACGGCCGGGCCTACAGCTGCGGGCTGCTCCTCACCCGGTGACGTGACCGCAGCACCGCCCCTCGATATTGGGTTGGCGTTCGAGCGGCTGAGCACGGCAGAGTGGTGTGGTGACCGAGCTGTGGGCGAACCCCTTGACCTGGGCGGACGTGGATCCGTTGCGGCATCCGTTCGAGCTGGACGACGACGCACGCAAGGAGCTGGCCGGCCTCGTGGCGCCCTTGCTTCCCGACGCCGATGCCGCAGCAGAAGGGAGGTGGCGTTCGCTGTACCCCGTCACCGAATTCCTGGCCGACCGCTACGGACGGTGGGCCCGTGCGTGGAACTGGTCAGTGGGCGAGGGGGACATCGACGGCGGGGTCGTCGAGGCGTGGTGCTGCGCCTCCCATTCCGTGACGACGAAGGAGGCAACCGCTCCGCTCGTGGTCGCGGCGCTGCTCGAATGGCGTGACTGGCTCGAGGACCTGGCTGAGCGCTTCTCCGCCCTCGCGCCGGCGGCACCCTCGGCGGGGTCCTCGGTGGACCCGTGGCACTGGGAGCGGGCGTGCACGCGCCTGGTCACCGTCGTGGCCGACCGGACGCAGGCCGAGAGCGGCTGGTACGGGCACTGCATGCAGGTACTGGGATGGTTCCTCGCTTACAACGGCTTCGACGAGGAGCGTGCCCAGGAGATCGTGAAGACCGCGGTCGGTGGCCGGTTCGCCAGTTGGATCGCACCGGACGTCACGGTGGTCGCTGCGGTGAGTGCAGGGTTCGCCGGGACCATCGGCGGAAGTCGGTGAGCTCCGGGCCGGACCGCCGAAACGATTCTCTCGCCGACTGGCTGCGCATCCGTGCGGCTGTCAGCTGGCCGCACTGGAGCGGCGAGGCCCGCACGGCCGCCGAACCGGCGACGTATGACGGCTTCCGCGACTTCTTCGCCGCGACACGCGGCGGCCGTGACGCCGCGGGGACCACGCGGGTCCTGACCGCCCTTGACCGGGTTCTCGCCGACGCGCAGCAGGATGCGCAGCTGACCTTCCCCCTGATGGCGAGCTGGCAGCGGACCGTGCTGCACCGCGACGCCGTCGCCTTCCGCACGATGCCGGCCTTCGCGAAGGGCGGACGAGAGCGCTACGGCCTCGCACCCGACACGCCCGCACGGTTCGAGCAGTGCCTCGCCGAGAGCACCAACCCGAACCTGCCCCTCCCCTCGCGCGCCGCCCGTACCTACCTGGACGTGCTCTTCTTCCATCCGTTCGAAGACGGCAACGCCCGTGCAGCCATGCTGGTGCTGGCTTTCATTTTGAGCCGCGAAGGCGTCTCCCTGGACGACGTGCGCCCGCTGCAGGCCACTCGTTGGGCCGACGACGCCGACGGAGCGGCCGACGTGGCGGCATTGCTCGGGCTCATGATCACCGCGTCCCGGCGCCGCCTGTCCCACAGAAGCCGGCCATGAGCGCACGTGACCTCCTGCTCAACGAACTCGCCCAGGGGCTCCGCCCGATGTCCCCGGGCATCGAGTGGTTCGACGGCCTGAGCCAGCAGGAGCAGTCCGAGACGCTGCTGTTCTTGCGCCACCATTGCGTCCAGGCTCGCGCCGTCACCGAAGACGGACCGGAGGCCATCCGCCGTGCACGACTGCGACCCACGCATACGCCTGCGGTCTTGATCACCCGCGGTCCGATCCACCAGCAACTGGGGAAGATCGCCGGCCTCGCTCCGCTCGACGAACGCCGCAAGGCTTTCCGGCTGCTGGTCGCGGTGCTCGCGATCGCTGACCAACGGCGTCGCGAACGCTTCTGCTCCGAGCGATGCGGACACTGGTGGCACAAGCTGTCCGCCGCCGATCCCACCTGATCAACTTGAGCCAACCGGCTTGCCGGATTCCGGGGACATGGCAGTTTGCCCCGCCGTAGGCTCATCCCATCACTTCCTGAGCTCGGGACAAGTGCTCTTCGGAGACGTGCCCCGGTGCACGGGCTTCGCCCGCGCGCCCGCGATAGAGACCAGAACCTCGCGACGTCAGAGGTCGGTCCATTCGCACAGCGGAGGGAGGTGAAGGGTTGTGGACAAGCGCGAGCAGGCCACACCCGGGGCGGCGTCAAAGGCAGTGACCGGTCTCGGTCGTGCCGTTCTGGTCAACGTCATCGGCAAGGCCATTTGGTCGCTGCTGGTGGCGATGTTCGGGGACGACGACGTCTAGTGGTTAGGGGCCCGCCAGTGTGCACTGATGGGCCCCTAACCACCGACCCCGCGCCCCACATCTGATCAAGAGGTGGGCGCATCCCAGCAGCAGCGGGATGACCCCGAGCTTGAGGCGACACGGTGGTTCACCGTGGACTGCTCCCCGCGAGGCGGGGATGGACCAAGGAAGCGCTTCCCGTTGTGGTTGATGGGCAGTCGCTCCCCGCACCGACGGGGACGGAGAAGCGGTGGACGGCCGCAAGCGGCGGTCATCGCGCGGGACCAGTCCACAATGCTGCCGTGGCTGATGAAGAGCAGAACGAAGCACAGGCGCCGACGTTTCTGCGTTGCGCGGCCGAGGTGGCTCGGTTGGTCGGCATAAATGGCGGCACGGTGGCCAAAGACCAGCGCGCTCGCCGTCTCGCTCTCGCGGTGCGCAGGCCGCTGTTGGAACGTGCCACTCTGCCCGAGGAGCTTCTCGCTCCGCTGATGGCGGCCGCCGTTTACGACCCGGACCCCAGCTTCTGCCGTTGGTTCGTCGAGCCGGCGCTCTATGCATTCGGGCGCCGCCGTGTGCGCGATGCCCTGGTGGAGTACCTACGGACGGGAACGGACGCCGAACGGGCGGGCGCCATGCGCGCCTGGTACTGCGCGCACCTTCCGCTCCGCGCAGACCGCTCACCCGCGTACGCACCGCACGGGACCCGAGATCCAGGTCTGGACGAGTCGCAGACAGCGGTGGACGCATGGTTGGAGGCGTTGCTGCACCTCTACGCCCAGACTGCCGACCCGCAGATGCATCACCGGATCGTGCTGAACCTTCCCACCTCGCCCGAGGCGTACCCGCCGCACCTCCACGAGCTCCTCGAGGGCACCGTTGCCGCTGCCGGGACGCACCCCAGCCGGCACATCCGAGCCTGGGCCGTCGAAGTGGGTCAAACGCAGTGACGATGTCCGTGATGCGCTGAGTTCAATACCTACTGACACACCTCATGGCAGAACCATTGACATCCAGTGGCAGACTCCACTGACCTCTACGTGGCAGATGACAACCACCTGAGACGGCGGCCCGCTCGCCCTGCGACGCGTACACGTCACTACACGCCTCGACGTCCTCGCCCCGCACCAGGTCGACGCCGTGCCGGATCAGCGACCTCTTGTCCAGGAGAATGCATCCTTCAGCCGCGGGGATACAGGATGCGTGAGCACCCAGGTATCGTCGATCTGCGATCAAGGACATCGAGCTGTACGGATGCCGGGGCGGGGGTGGAGACGTGGGGTATGCGACGCCCATCTACGCCCGCGCGCAGGTCGACTATCGCCTCGCCGAGGACTGCGGGTGTGACCGCGCTGAGGATGCCCAGGTCGAGCAGCGGCTCGCCGGGCAGAGCACGCTGCGGTGGATCGGCAGTGGTCTCGCAGAGTTAGGGCTCGCGCCCGGGGACCCGGTCGACCCGGACATCGCGCATGCCGTGATGGACGGGCGTGACTGGCGCACCGGAGCACGGCTCGTCGTTCGGAAGCAGGAGCTTGAGCCGCGGGGCAAGGTCGTCGCCCGTGTGTTGCTCGACGCGGTCAACTCAGAAGCGGCCGCGGCCGGGATGTCGGCCGCCGCTTACCTGGGCAGGCCAGCGCTGGCGAAGCGGTTCGAGCGGGCCGAGCGCGGGCTGCGCCGCGATGGCGAGCGGCATCTGATTCCGGTGGCTGACGCCGAGCGCCTTGCCGCGGCCGCCGGTCTCTCCTTAGCCGGGTTGTACGGGGAGGGCACCGTCGCCGAGGCCCGCCGGTGGATGCACCACCACATCGAAGTCGGCCTGCGCGGCGTGGACATCACCCTGGACCTGCCGAAGTCCGTCTCCGCCGTCTACGGGCTCGCAGGCCCCGAGCTTGCTGCCGCCATGGAGGAGGACTGGCTCGCCTCGGTCGGTGAGGCGGCCGCCGCGCTGGAGGAGTGGACGGCGTACGGAATGACCGGCCACCACGGTGACGGCGCCCAGGCGCAACGGATCGCGACATCGGGCCTGATCGGATGGACCACCCTGCACCGTTCCGCGCGGCCCGTGGACGGCTCGCCCGGCGACCCGCACCTGCACGTCCACGTCAACATCGCGCACATGGCCCGGTGCGCCGACGGTGCGTGGCGCACGATCGCCTCAGGCGCGGAAGACCTCCACCGCTACGCGCACCTCACCAACGAGGTCGCCGAGGGCCGGCTGCGCGCCCGCCTCATCGAACGCTACGGGGCCCGCTTCGTGCGTTCCGCGCGCACCGGTGCCTGGGAGCTCGCCGGTGTCGGCGAGGAGCTGTGCACCGCGTTCTCCCGCCGGCACCGTCAGGTCGTGGCGGTGGCAGGAGAGGGAGCATCTCGGGAGCAGCAGAAGGCCGCGGCGCGCGCGACGGCGGAGAGCAAGGAGGAGACGGCGCCGGGCGCCCCGCGGGAGGGCTGGCGGGCTCGCGCCGCAGCGTTACTCGGAGGTGCGGGGGCGGTTGACGCGATGGTGGCGGCCGCGCTACCCGCGTGGGGCGGGCCCGCCTCGGACCCGTACGCCCCTATCAGCGGCGGTCCGCGGATGCCGGGGCCGGAGGAGATCGCCGCGCAGATCTGGGATGTTGAACGAGGGCTGGCCGTCGGGCGAAGGGCCGTCTCCCACGTGCACGTCATGGCGGCAGTCGCGCAGACTCTGCCGCTCCTTGGGTCGGTAGCGGAGCTGGCGGCCCTGACGGACGAGGTACTGGCCGTCCGCGGGCACGCCGTACGGCTGACAGACTCCCCGCGGGGACACCGCACGCACCGGCAGCGTTACACCCACGGTACGGTCGTGGCCGCCGAGCGGGCCGTCACCGGATGCGCCACAGCCGGTCTCGCGCGCGGGCTGGCCCGGGTCACCGCACAGGCCGCGGAGATGGCCGTGGCCGCTGTCGAGGTCGCGAACTCCACCACACACCGCCCCTTCGTCTTCAGCGCCGAGCAGCGCGCCGTGATCATGCGGCTGTTGACCGCCGGGCACGCCGTCGACGCGGTGGTCGGAGTTCCGGGAGCGGGCAAGACCGTCCTGCTGGAGGCGGCCCGCGCCGCGTGGGAGGCCGCGGGCCTGCGCGTCGCCGGAGCGTCGGTCGCTGTAGTCGGCACCGCGAACCTGGCGGCTGAGACCGGGATCGCATCCCGGACGATCTCCGCCTGGACCCACGACATCAGTAAGGGGCGAGGTCTGCACGGAGTGGGGGTCCTCGTCATCGACGAGGCCTCGATGGTCAATGACCGGGCACTGGCGGTGCTCCTGGAACATGCCGCCTCGACCGGCACGAAGGTGGTGGTGATCGGCGACCTGCTGCAGGGGCGCGCGGGAAGGGCCGGTGGGGCTTTCGCCCGCATCCACGAAGTCGTGGGCGGTCTGCAGCTGACCGAGAACCGGCGCCAGCGCGACGTCGTCGAGCGTGCCGCCCTCCAGGACTGGAGCGACGGTGGCCGTACCACCGCTCTGGCTGCGTTCGCCCGCCACGGCCGCGTCCACGCCGCGGACACCGCCACTGACGCCCTCACCGCCCTGCTCGGCGCCTGGAACACCGTCCGCGCCCGGTGGGAAGGCGACCCGCACGGTCAGCTCGGCGGCCTGCTGATGCTCGCCGCCCGGCGCGCGGACGTTGCAGCCCTGAACGAGGGAGCGCGCGCCGCTCTCGTGGCGGCCGGCGAGCTCGCGCGGGGACGTACGTACGCGGTGGTGGGCGGGGAGAGGCGGTCCTTCGCGCCTGGTGACCTCGTCCACGTCCACCGCAACGACTACCGCACCCGCCGCGGCGGCGCCGTAGACGCCCTCAACGGCTTCCGAGGAGTCGTTCTGGACGTACGCGATAACCATGGCGTGCTCGTACAGGGGCGCCGGCGCCGGCCTTCGGGAGGCTTCGCGCTTCACGAAGCGTGGGTGGATCCCCGAGACATCGCCGCTGGCCGCCTCACGCACGCGTACGCGATGACGATCGCCTCCGCTCAGGGACTGACCGCCGAAGTCACCCTTGCCTACGGGCTGCACGCCGACTCCCACAGGGTCTACACGGCCCTGTCCCGGGCCCGGCAGGAGAGCCACCTCTACCTGCCGCTGAACGAGCTCGAGGACCATCCGACCCGGGCCAGGCTCGGGCGGGTCCGCACCGACGCCGAACGCGTGGAGCGCGCGGTAGCTGCATACGGCCGCCTGCTGGCGACGGACTCGGACGACTTCATGGTCACCAAGGAACTCGCCTGGCCCCAGAAGCTACCTGCCGCTGGCAATCAGCTTGAGGGGCTTCGGACGCCGGGAGTCACGGGCGGGCTTCCCGCTGTCCCACCCTGGACCGAGCGCCCGTACGGCCACGTCGCCACGGGCAACCTGCTCCGGTATGCCGAGGCCGCCGAGCAGGCTGCTCGGCAGGCGGCGGACCGAGCCACCCATTACGAGGAACAGGCAGCCGATCTCGCGGCAGTCCTCGACACGGACCGGGCACCGGGACGGGCGATGTACGGACGGCTGGTTGACAGGCTCAACCTCGTTGAGCAGCGACTGCTGCGCGCCGATCAGGCCGAAGAACAGGCGGCCGTCCTTGAGAAGCGGATGGCGGCGCTGTACGAGGCCAACGGGACGGAGGCCAGGCTGGAAGCCAAAGCCCGCGCCCGAGCCGCCCTCAAGCGGAGCGCCCTCACATTCCAGCGCTCCGGTCTGCTGGAGGCGGCTGATGCCCTGGCCGGGCGCATCACCGAGCGCACCGTCGAGATCCAGGCACTGACCCAGAAGAGGACGCTCCTGCGAGGAGAGGCCAGGCAGCTGCGTGAGCAGGCCAGGGAGCAGCTGGCCCACATGGCAGGCCGGGGAGTAACTTCCGCCGCCGTCGCCCAGACCATCGCCGACCTCCGGGCCGGACTGCCCGCCACCCTGGCCCGGCTGGAGCAGGCTGATGCCGACCGGTGCGCTGAGCTGACCCGGTCCGTCCGTGTCGAGCGCGGCACAGAGGCCAGGCGAACAGCGGAAGCAGCGGGACTGCGCGAAGAGGCCATGACGCGTGCCGGCCTCGCCCCGCACGCCAATGCGGTCGAGGACGCGGGGCGGGCGGCAGCCGCTCAGCAGCGGGTGGCCTCCGCCCTTGCGGACGGGGCGCCAACGCCGACCCCGCGCACCCCGCCCTGGGCGGGCCCGTCACGCGGCGGCGGAGGGTTCGGTCGGTAGCGAGCCCGCGCACTCGTGGGTGGACGGCGCACCGGGTCGGTAGCTCCTCAGCCCTGGCGGGCTTGCGGTGCCCCGCCGGGGTGGCTGGACACCGTGGGCGTGTGCAGGCCCCTCTCGCTGTTGAGGGCAAGTGGCGTGGCTGATACCGGACGTGGCTGGGGCGACCGCTGACCGGCCTTCTCCGACTTGCCCGCCGCCTGGGCTGGCTTTCAGTGGTGCAGGCCCAGGCAGCTCGCAGCACTGAGACGGCCCTACCACCCGTGAGATCGGTGATGACTTGCCGCCTCCGGCAGCCCGCTGCGAGGTCGCGCCCGCTCATGCCCGTGTTTGAATTGTGGTTATTTCTCTGAAATGCCGTTCTCTGTGCAAGTACTCAGAAACGCTTCCGTCGTCCCCTAGAGTGGCAGGTCAGCAAGCCTGCTCCCCGCACACGCGGGGATGACCCCGTGGTGTACGCAGCGCAGACCCGCAGCATGGCCTGCTCCCCGCACACGCGGGGATGACCCCTGGTGAAGTCGGCCGCCGGCGCCTCGGCCCCGCTGCTCCCCGCACACGCGGGGATGACCCCAATCCGAGCAGGCCAGGGTGTGCTCCTGCGGACTGCTCCCCGCACACGCGGGGATGACCCCCTTCCCCTGCGCCGTGTGGTTGCGGTGCTCGTCTGCTCCCCGCACACGCGGGGATGACCCCTGTGGACGCTCGCGCTGGTCGTTTTCAACGCGCTGCTCCCCGCACACGCGGGGATGACCCCGAGCTGGAGGTCTTCCCGGTCCTGGATGAAGCCTGTTCCCCGCACACGCGGGGATGACCCCATCGCGCTCAGCGCATCGATGCCCCGGCGACCCTGCTCCCCGCACACGCGGGGATGACCCCCGCGCCTTCGACCGATACGAGGTCTCTGGCGTCTGCTCCCCGCACACGCGGGGATGACCCCTTCGACGCCTACGCCGAACTGCGCGACCTGATCTGCTCCCCGCGCACGCGGGAATGACCCGGTCTTGATCGCGGCGACGACGGCGATGGCGATCTGCTCCCCGCACGTGCGGGGATGACCCCGACCCAGCGATCCCCTGGATCACCGGCATCCCATGCTCCCCACACGCGCGGGGGTGGCGCGGGGATGACCCAGCCCACGAGGCAAGTGCCGACGGTGTGGTGTCAGCGCCGTTGGCCCGGGCGGCGGCCCGTCACCAGTTCGCGCGGCACCGACGCTCTTGGCACAGGGTGGTGGGCCGGCTGGACCTGACGGGTCGGGGCCCAGCGCTGTTCGGCGGCGATGGCTTGGTGCGCGGATGCGTCGAGCACGGCGCGAGGTACGGACGTGCCGACGCACCGGGCTGCGTCCAGGAGTGTTCCGGCGGCCTTCTGTTCCGAGGCCATCACCGTGGTGTAGGCGCCGGTCAGGGTTTCCACCTCGCGTAGGGACACTGCGTGGAAGCGCCGGCTGGCGGGCGCACCCGGTGGGCGGGGCGTAACCGCGGCTGAGACCAGGGTGGCTCCAGCGCGCTTGACCGTCCACGGGGCTGCTGCGCCCATCTGCCATCCGGTAGCGGGCAGTCGGTACACCGAAGCCAGGAGCGAACCCGGACCGCCGGCGTCCGCGAGCATGTCGGCCGCCGGGCGAGCCGTCCCCGGACCGGCGTAAGGGGTCCACTCGGCACCGAAGAGCATCTGCCCCAGTCGCGTGGTCACCGTCCGCGAGATCACCGTTGCGGGGTGCGGATCCGGCGAAGGCATGGGTGCGAGCTGTCCGCGGCGGGCGAGCTCGTATCCGGGCAGGGCAAGCGGGGGGTGTTCGCGCGGGTCGGTGAGGTCGACCACGAGCCGCCACTTCGCCGCGGTGTCTCGCCATGCGGTGGCGGACTCCCGTAACTGCCCGGGTCTCCCTGGGCAAAGCCTCAGTCCTCACGCGCGCGGCAACGCGGGATGCCGCTGCCCACCTTGCAATTTCCGCTCGCCCTGCCCGTCCTACCGGTCCAGGCCGCGCCGACCGATCCGACGAGCGCAATCACCGCGCGGCTCGCGGATCGCCTCCGCGCCGGCCTGCAAGGGCCGGCTCACCCCGACACGCAAGCTGCGGTCCGCCGCGCGTACAGTCTTTGGCGGGCGGTCGCCATCAGCCTCTAGCAGCAGATGCGGCGGGGGCGCTCCACCCCGCACGCCGCGCAGTGGGTCGAGGCCGGCTCGCACGTACCGGCCGTCCTCGCCGCCCGCTCCTGACCGAGTCGTGCGGCCCCGGCCCGTCCTCCTGGGTTCCCGAGGCGGCCGGCCGGGGACGCTGCATGCAGCCGAGGCCAGCTCACCCGTCCCCGCCCTGCGACCGCCTCCCCGCCTCAGGCAAGCGGTCCAGGATCCGCTGGACGGGTCCGAGAAACCGCAGCGACCATGCGATCCGGCGCGAATCCCCCTGCTCGGGCCGGGCGTTCAGGACCGTGACGATCTGGCGCAGGAGTCTGGCTGCGCCGAGGAGCAGGCGCGGGCTGGGACGCAGGGCGAGCACGGAGGCGATCTGCCGTGCGAGGCCGGGCCACTGCTGCTGCCAGGCCAGTTGGGCGATGAGCCGTACGGCCGCCGTGATGGCTTCCCGGTTGGCCGGCAGATGGTCCTGGAGCAGGGCGACCACCGGGCGGGCCAGGTCGATCTCTGCGTCGCTTTCGGAGAGGCCGAATTGGATCGCGAACGCCTTGGCCAGGGAGTCGGTGGCTTCCTCGTACCGCCGCCCGTACAACTGGACCACTCCGCGGCCGGCCAGGCTCCACGGGTAGCTCGGGCTGCTCGATAGAGCCCGGTCGAATGCCGCTTCCGCTTCGTCCAGGCGGCCCGCTTCCCACAGGAGCCATCCCCTCTGGGCGAAGATCTCCGCCCTCGGGTCGTCCCGGGTCTCGGCGCGTTCCAGAGCTTCCAGGGCCTCGGTGTCCTGCCCGAGACTGTGCAGGGCCCAGGCCCGGATGGCATGGGGCCATGCCGCGTCGTCGGCTCGGTCCTCGCCCGTGGCGGCCAGCGCGGAGTCGATCTCCTCGAGCGCCTGGGCGTAGCGTCCGGTGGACAGCAGGGTGTCAGCGAGCCCGACGCGTCCCCATACGTCGTCCGGAACCACCTCGACGTACCGGCGGAGGTCGCGGATCGTCTCGTCCCAGCGGTCCAGCATGCGCAGGCAGCGGGACCGCTCGTAGTACGCCCATCCGTACCGGGGGTCGATCGCGAGCGCGCGGTCCAGGTCGGCGAGCGCCTCTTCGTACCGCTCGTTCAGGCGGAGGAGGTTGCCCCGCATCGCCCATGCCACGTCGTGTTCGGGATCGAGCCCGATGACGGTGGTGAAGTCCTCGACCGCGCCCTCGGGATCACCCGCCCACCGCCGTGCGTATCCCCGGCACAGATACACCCAGGGCGAGTCCGGATCGAGCCGGACGGCTCGGTCCATGTCTCCGAGTGCCGCGTCGTGGCGGTCGAGCCGGATGTGGGTGAAGGCCCGGTCGATGAAGAAGCTGCTCCGTTGGGGTTCCAGGGTGAGCGCGGCGGTGAAGTCGGCGAGCGCTTGTTCAGGGCGATGCGCGTCCAGATGCGCCTGGCCCCGGACGGCACGGGTGCTCGCTTCACCCCCGGTCGTCAGGCCGGGGTGGCCGAGGAGGGTGTCGAGGACGGGGACGGCGTCCACGGCCTGCGCCTCGCCGGAGGCTTCGGTCAGACGGCGGCCCCATTCCGTCAGCCGGACGTCGTCGGTGTCCTGACCCGCCTGCAGGATCATCTGGGCCCAGCGGCGCACCGAGCCGTCTCTCAGCTCGCAGCTCTGCGCGGTCTCCAGGAGCGCCCGGGGCAGTGCGCGCTGCGGATCGGCGCACAGGCGGTGGTAGGTCTCGTTGAGGCGGTGGGTCCGCCACTCCGCGTCCTCCCAGTGATCGTCGGCGGAGGACTCGGTCTCCCGTGCCTCCCGGCGTTCACGGTGGATCTCCGCGAGCGTCTCGTGCGCGGCGCGCCAGCGGGCGGGTGACTGGACCCGCTGCAGGCGAAGCATGGAAGCGCGGACCACGTGGTGGTACCGGCACTGGCCGTTGCGATCGCTGACGAAGGCCAGCGTACGAATCCAGCTGTACGGGGCCGCCGACTCGTCCGGCACGGTCCTGCGATAGACGTCCTCGTCGAACTGGAGGGGCAGGGCGCACAGGCTCGCCGCCGCCCGGCGCGCGGGGTCCCGCTCCCACTTCAAGAACCGTCCCACCGCCGTCCCCGACGGGTCGTCCACGTCCCCGGCCGAGTGGGGGCGGCTCTGGGCCAGCATGTGGACCAGAACCGGCAGCCTGCCCGAAAGCCGCAGGATCACCTCCACGACCTGCTCGTCGGAGATGCCCTGGTGTGCGAGCAGGGTCCTCGCTTCCGCCTCGGTGAACACGTCCAGAGGCACCTCCACCGTCAGGTCGCGCGCTGCTTCCCAGCACAACGGCGCGAGCGGTCCCTGCCCGGACACCACGATCTGCACATTCAGCGGCAGCTCCACGGTCGACTCGGCAGTCGCGACAGCACACAGCCAGTCGTCCAGGGCCGGCCCGGAGCGTTCGTACACGTCGAAGATCAGGACCATCCACGGCTGGCCCGAAGCCGCCCCGGCCAGATCCTCCAGGAACACCGGGGTCAGGCGCCCCACCGGGTCGAGGACGAGCCGGACGTCCTCGTGGGATCTCATCCGCGCGCCGACCGCCGCTCTCATCCGGTCGGCGGCCTGTGCCACCGGCGCCGGATCGACCGCGCCCGCCAGCGCTCCCACCACCGGAATCATCCCGAGGCCGGCCAGCCCCGCCTGCGCGAGCAGCGTGCTGGACCCCGACGCGTGCGGAGCCTCCCCGCCCGCACCGCCCTTGGATGCCTCCTGTTCGGCGGCGAGCGCGATCTGCGCCTCGTGGGCGTTCTGCCGGAACCTGCCCAGCAGTCTGTCGAACCGCTTCAGCTCCAGGCCCTGCCGGGCCAGCTGTGCACTGATCGTCTCCATCGCGCCCAGCGGGCTGTGCACACTGTCGTCGAGGTACGCGGTCGCCGCGCCCGCCTCGGCCGCGGCGTCCTCCCACTGGCGCACCAGCCAGGTCTTGCCCACACCCGCGTTGCCGTGCACATGGAAGAGGAACTGGTAGTCGGGGTCACCGGGCTTGCGGGCCAGATTCTCCCTGAACACATTCAGCTCGCTCTGCCGCCCCACGAAGCCGCTGCTCCGCCGCCGACGGATCAGTTCGCGCCGCGACGGACTCTGCTCGGCCATACGCCCCACCCCCGGCGGACAGTATGCCGAGGGGCGGGGCGTCACGGGAATGGGCCCGCGGGCCGGGGAGCAGGGCGCGTTGAGCTCGCAGGGGTTGCGGTAGCGCTCGCCGAGAAACCAACGTTTAGAGTCGTGGTACGGAAACCTTCGTTCAGGAAGACAGGCGCCCCACCAGGGCATTCCCGCAGGTCGCCGCTGTAACTCTTCCCGTGTACGCGCCTACGTCACGCGCTCGGGGGTTCACGAGACAACAGGCATCGCCGCAGCTCAGGCCCAACTCCGTTGGTTTCTCGGCGAGCACTACCGCAACCTCGTGTTGCTGGCGAAGTTCGTCACCGACGCCATGGCCGCCATCCCGGATGGGTTGCCGCCCGGCTTCACCTGATCAGGCCGCTGTGCCGAAGCCCTCGGTGCGCAGGTCCTGGTCGCGGAGCTGGGTGAAGTCGACGTCGAGCTTGGGGTTGTACGCCTCGGGCTGGTTGCCGAGTTCGTGGGTGGAGTACTCGCCGAACCGGTTGATGTGCTCGGTCAGGTAGGGCGAGATGTGGGCCAGGTCCTCGGGATCGATCTCCCACCCTGCTTCCAGCAGTTGCCGCACGATCTCCGCGATGTCCAGGGCGTTGTGGAAGATCACCGCGTTCGTGAGCAGAGCATTGAATTTCATCGCCTTCTCCTGCTCGACCGGGTCGTTGTCCGCGATGACGCCGCGGTTGCCGAAGCCGATCCACTGGGAGAACCCGTTGAACGACTCCGTCTTGTTCGTCGCCGCGGTCACCCGCCGGCGAAGCGCCGGATCAGAGAGGTAGCGCAGCAGCTGCACGGTGCGGATCACGCGGCCGACCTCGCGGAACGCGGCGTAGGTGGCGTTCTTCTTGGAGCCCGAGCGCAGCCGCTTGAGCAGCGTGGACGAGGAGATCACCCCCTCCCGTACCGAGACCGCGACCTTCATCAGGTGCCGGAACTGGGACTCGATCAGGTCAAAGTCGATGACGTTATTGCCGCTCTCGCCGAACAGGGCGTCGATGTGCACGTACTCGGTGGTCTTGCTGGGCCGGTAGAAGGTCAGGCCCTTCCAGTTCCTGATCCTGGGCATGAGATCGAAGCCCAGCAGGTGCGCGAGCGCGAACACCGGCTGGGACTGGCCTTGGGTATCCGCGTGCACCGTGGTCGGCTTCACCTCGGAGGAGTTCTTCAGCAGGCCCTCGATGATGTAGACGGCCTCCCACACCCCGCACGGGATGAAGTGCGTGAACAGCGCGATGTAGGTGTCGGAGATGTGGTGGTAGGCGATGCCACCCGGCTTGCCATACCGGACGCTCGTCTCGGACAGCAGGTTGTCAAGGTATGTGTCCATGTGGGTGCCGTCGGCGGCAACGGCGGTGCCGTCGCCCCACGCCTGCGAGATGTCCAGACGGGCGTGCGCGTTGACCAGGTCGGCGATCGCCTCGTACAGCAGCACGATGGAGAAGTGCCGGTTCGCCGTGTACGACAGCTCGTGCCCCGAGATTCCGGGGATATGCCGGGCGGCCTAGCTGGTACGACTTCAGCATCAGCAGCAGGGCCAGCAGATGCTCATCACCATCCGTGGCATCG
Organism: Streptomyces sp. NPDC044571; assembly: GCF_040647115.1. Classification (NCBI taxonomy): domain Bacteria; kingdom Bacillati; phylum Actinomycetota; class Actinomycetes; order Kitasatosporales; family Streptomycetaceae; genus Streptomyces; species Streptomyces sp. NPDC044571. The sequence continues at coordinate 5,369 of NZ_JBEZBN010000070.1, read as the reverse complement.
GCCGCCCACTGAAGCTCATCGCGAGTCGGCGAGGAGAACAGATGCAGCTCATGCGCGGTGATCAGCCGCTTGAACCGCGGATACGCGGTCCGCTCGATCGAGGTCACAATCCCCGCCCCACGCCCAGACGACAACAACATCAACACCAACGACACTGAGCCGAACGGGTGACGGGGCGGGGGCGCTCAGGGCTTCAAGATCAACTCATTGCCCCTTCGACCCGTATCTCATCAGACCCCGAGGAGAGCCCGGAGTTCGTTCTCCCGGTCCCCCATGGTGAGGATCACGACGCCTACCGTGGGCATCTCCGGACGGGAGCCGTTCATGCGCGGGCTCGCAGCAGCTCGGCGGCCCGCTGGGCCAGGGCCTCGGCTCCAGGAACTCGGCGCCGGTAGCCGGTCGCTGCGGACCGGATCGATCGGAGTTCCTTCCGGCTCCGGTCGGAGGTCACGCCGTCCACGAAGTCGAGAGAGCGACTCCACAGGGCCACCGCCTCTTCGTGCCGGTGCTGGGCCGCGACCGACTTGCCGAGATTGGCCATGGTGAGGCCGTGCCCGCGCTGGTACGTACCCGGCACCCGGCCCCTGAGCGCCGTGGGGTAGTGCTTCTCGGCCGCTCGGTGGTCCTTCATCTCGGTCAGGGTTTTGCCGGTGTGCGAGGCGACGGTGGCCGAGACGGGTCCGGAAGCTGCGGCGTACGAGGGGACCTGATCGTTCCCTGCCAGCATCGCGTCCTCGGCCGACAGCAGCGAGGCGGCGGCCTTCTCGCCCTGTCCGCCAGCCCCGTACGCCCTGGCGCAGGTGACCAGAAGGAGTGCCTCGGTCTGCCGGTAGACCTTGCCCGACGCGCGCCGCAATGATTCCTCCGCCAGGCCGATGCACGAGCCGGGGTGGCCGAGTTCGAGGGCCTGGAGGAAATCCCTACGACGCAGCATCACGAATCTCCCGAAGTCGGTGGCGCGGGCCAGCGGATCGCCCCCCAGGGCCTCCCCGATGCCTGCGCAGCCTAGACCGATCTTGTTGAGCGTGACCTTCCGCTTCATCCTTCTGGCGAGAGCCTCGGCGAGCCGAGCCGGCTCGCCGGGCATGTGGTCGGTGTAGAGGGTGTGGGGGCCGGCCGGGTGGGACAGCGCAACGCGGGAGCCCACCGCCCGGCCGACGTAGGCGTCGAGCAGCGTGCCCGTCGCGTCCTCGGCCCGCTCGTACTCCTCGTAGACCGCCCGGGTGCCGTCGTCGAAGGTGACAAGTTGCCTGCTCGTGATGCCTTCACCGTCGGCGGAGCGTCTCGGCGGCGATGGCGGGTGCGCCGGTGACCGGGTACGCGGGCAGCGCCGGTGCTTCGACGGGGAGCGCGGCCTCCGGTGCCTACGGCCCGCCGTTCAGCACCGAATCGAGCACGGCCCGGACCCTCGGCCAGCTCGCGGCGAAGCCGGGGTGCAGGTTGATGTCCGGGACCTCGGAGAGCGGGACCCAGGGACAGGGCCAGGGACTCGCCCTCGACCGGTCGGACGGGCATCCGCTGGTCGACCGACACGATGACGGTGTCGTACGACCAGCCGCCGTGGTCGTCCCGCACAGTCCGCTCCACCCGGACCCGGGCGGGATCGAAGTCGCTCTCTTCGACGGCCTCACGGAGCGCGGCCTCGGCTGCGGACTCGTGGCTGTCCCGCGCGCCCCCGAGCAGCGACCAGGTGTCCGGGTGATCGGTGTCCCTGCCCCGATGGTGCAGGAGTACGTACGCCTCGCCGTCCGAGCCCTGGTGTACGGGCAGCAGCCCGGCGGCGCCGAACCGGCCCCAGTGTCCGTGGCCCTGGCCGCAGGCAGCGCCCGCAGTGTTGCGGTGGTCCCGGTGTCTGGCACCGTCCCGTCGTTCGCCTGCTCACTCACAGCAGTCCCCCCTGCTTGTTGCGTCTACTCGGCGTCGCCGCCGACCGCTGTCCCCCCGGCCCGCCTCAGGCGGGCGCGGTCAGTCGCTGCTGAGAAACTCCTCGGCCTGGCGGCGAAGCTTCGCGGGGGCGGCGGACCAGGCCAGGGTGCGCATCAGCTCGCGGATCTTGACCTCCTTCACCTCCCGGGGAGCGTCCTCGCGCAGACCCAGGCGTGGCCACACGCGCTCCAGTTCGTCGAACGGAAGATCCCAGTGGGCGCCGAAATCGGACTCGGGGGTGCCGGGCGACTGCGGGGGCGTGACGAGGACCTCGTCGGCGGTGGCGGCGGGGGTGATCTCGACGAGCATGAGGCCGAGCTGCTCGACGACGCCGCGGAACAGGACCCGATGGTCCTCGACGACGCTGGCCGCGGGCCGAGAGCCCGCATAGAACAGGGTGAAGACCCAGCCGGACTCGCCGGTGCGGGCCAGATCCAGGACGAGACGGGTTCCAGCGGCGTCGGTGAAGGAGCAGTTCGCGATGCTCTTGGCCGCCCCGGGCCCTTCGGTACGGGGGGTCTCCTCGAGGTGGAGGGTTCCCAGCAGCCACTGCAGCTGGTCGGACGTCAGCTCCCCGTGGGAGAGCGCGCGGAGCGCGGGCCAGAGCATGATGAGAGGTCCCTTCTCGGGCTCGACAGCGGCGTACGGTTTCATGATCGCGGATGTGCCTCGGAAGAGGCAGCGGCCCGTGGCCCCAGATGGATCGGATTGCTCCAGGCAGGCACGTCCGCCGGCGGCATCCTCGACGGTGACCCGGCAGAACCCCTGCCCGAATATGGCCACGGGCAGCGAGCACTCCGTCAGCGCTTCGCCCTCGACCACCTGCAGACGGGGTGCCGCCGGTGACCAGTATTTTCCGCACGGGCGAGCACTTCACGGTGAGCAGGCCGCCGTCGTCGCCGTCGCCGCCGTCCAGCCTGATGTCGTGCAGTTCGGGGCCGGTGCTCGAGTAGTAGTGGCCGGCTTTGAGGGCCGACAGGAGTGCCTCGGGGTCGAGGGACTCGGCACGTACCTGCACCCAGGCCACGCAGCCCGGCAAATCCTGGGGCCTGGAAGTGCGCGTCGTCGGCGGCGTAGGCGTGCAGTCGGTGGCTCCGGTTGAGCAGGACGTCGGGCTCACCCTGCGGCTTCGCGGCTCACCACCGACGACGCCGAGAGTCTGGACGTCGCCCACGCGGTCGAGGTCAACAACGCGCTCGCGGACCGCGAGCACCGGGGGGACAGCTGGCACCTCCATCCCGATCCACGCCCCGCGGCCCGTGCACGGCGCGCCAGCTGCGGTCTGGTCTCGTGCGGTTCGGGAGGCGGGAACCCCTCGGGCAGCCCCACGGCGACGATGTGGCACTTCGGCCGGCCTCGGTGCGCGGGGCGTGCAGCTCGGCTCCGAGCAGCGTCGTGAATCCGGGACTGCGCAGCGGCCGGGTGTTCGTCAGGGGAAATCCGTACTCGGCCCGGAAGTGGTCGGTGACGGCCAGGAAGTCGTAGCCGGCCTCCCGGTAACGGCGCACGACCTCCTCGGGTGACAACGCCCCGTCGGACTGGGTGTGCAGGTTCACGCGCCAAAAGCGACCGGGCCGATTGAACGGCAGATTCATCATGAGCATCCCCGAACTGCGCCCTGACTTAGGTAAGTTGTGCTAAATCCAGGCGATCATTTCGGTAAGTTCCGCTTAAAATTCTGCTCGCTCAGTGCCGGAGACTCCAGTGTACTGACTCCGACCCTCGCAGGGTGGGCGGCTGGCACGGTCGCCGCAGCGGGGGTCAAGTGAGCCCGGTGTGGTTTTTCATCTTTGTCTGACATGCCGGTTTCGGTGAAAGCGCTGAGAAACATTCCCATGGCCCGCTAAAGTGGCAGGTCAGCAAGTCTGCTCCCCGCGCATGCGGGGATGACCCCTCCCAGGTCATCTCCCGCATGGTCAAGCGGGTCTGCTCCCCGCGCACTGCGGGGATGACCCCGCACTCGCCCCTTCAGCCGAGTCGACCGGCAGCTGCTCCCCGCGCATGCGGGGATGACCCCGCACTCGCCCCTTCAGCCGAGTCGACCGGCAGCTGCTCCCCGCGCATGCGGGGATGACCCCGTCAGTGGGAGACAAGCGGACCGTACGAATGGCTGCTCCCCGCGCATGCGGGGATGACCCCAAGCCGGGCAACTGGAAGGCGTGGGCCTGCCCCTGCTCCCCGCGCATGCGGGGATGACCCCCGCCGGGGTCGGCCCGAGCAACTGGAGCTGTGCTGCTCCCCGCGCATGCGGGGATGACCCCACGAGATGAGGCGATGGCGCCGGCGCGTCGGTCTGCTCCCCGCGCATGCGGGGATGACCCCGGGAGCTGCCGTGAAGACGTGCGCCCGACGAACTGCTCCCCGCGCATGCGGGGATGACCCCACGCCAGTAGGCACCGGAGTGGGATCGGAACTCTGCTCCCCGCGGATGCGGGGATGACCCCGAGCGGAGGGTGTCCGACTCCGCACGTACGCCCCCCATACGGGGAATCCCGTGCAGCCGTGCACGGCTACCGGCGGCTGCCGACGGTCTATGTCACCGGCGGAGCTCAGGGCGCCCAAGAGATCAACGGCGTCGTCCGGGATGTGCTTTTGTGGGTCTTTAATCACGCGAACGTGATCCACCAATGCGGGACGGCGGAAAGTGGACGAGCTCCGGGCGGCCGCAGCAGGCCTGTACCCAGTGTTCGACGTCCGATACCACCTGGCCGGATTCGTCGGGCCGAACTGCCCGACGTCCTGGCGCTGGCCCGTGGCGTGGTGTCCCGGAGCGGAGCCGGAACGCTGGCCGAGCTGACCGCTCTGGATAGGCCCGCTGTGTTCATGCCGCTTGTCACCTTGGCTGGGAACGAGCAGGCGCACGGCTCAGCACCGCAGATGCGGGGGCCCCGGTCACCCTGCTCGGCGAGGTCACCCCGCATACCACCCTGCGCAACGCCGTCGGCCCGCCGGGCGACCCCGCCCGGCGGGCGGCGATGGCGGAACGGGCTCGGGCGTACGGGGGGCCGGACGCCGCGGACCGGCTCGTGGACGTACTCCTGTCAGCGGCCTCCAACTGAGCCGTGCCCTCGGCAGGGGCCACAGCATCGGCCCGCATACATGCCTATCGCGCATGCCGCGCCGTCCCGGCCGGGGGTGGAGGCGGGTCGTCCGGCCTCCTCGGTAGGAGACCAGGTCCGGAACACGACCCCACGCAGACCGCCGGCTGGCGTGGTCCTGGTCATGTGCAGACCGTAGGTGGCCGGGGAGACGTCACGCGAACGGATTGCCGCGAGCCCGTCCGGCAACGACGACGGCGCCTGGTCGTTTCAGGCCGGCCCAAGGCACCGGCACCCCGCTGGTCGGCGGGGGGGGGTCTCGTCGTTCCCGGGTCAGGCTGACCGCAGCAGCGGACGGCCCCGCTCGTACACCTCCCTGGCGTGGGCATTGCCGAGGTGCGGGCG
>NZ_JBEZBN010000069.1:0-29655 GCF_040647115.1 Streptomyces sp. NPDC044571 | reverse complement strand
ATTATCGTTATCTTCTGCTTTTGGTTCTGGTAAAACTCCCGGGTGTGCCTCCGGGGCATATTGCCCGGGGACCCTCCGCGGAAGAACAGTCGAAGACCAGGTGTCGCTTAGCGCTCGACCTCGCCCCTGATGAACTTCTCGACGTTGGCCAGCGCCTCGTCGTCGAAGTACTGCACCGGCGGGGACTTCATGAAGTAGCTGGAGGCCGACAGGATCGGGCCGCCGATCCCGCGGTCCTTGGCGATCTTCGCGGCGCGCAGGGCGTCGATGATGACACCGGCCGAGTTCGGGGAGTCCCACACCTCAAGCTTGTACTCAAGGTTCAGCGGGACGTCGCCGAAGGCGCGGCCCTCAAGGCGGACGTAGGCCCACTTGCGGTCGTCGAGCCACGCCACGTAGTCGGACGGGCCGATGTGGACGTTCTTCTCGCCGAGGTCACGGTCGGGGATCTGCGAGGTGACGGCCTGCGTCTTGGAGATCTTCTTCGACTCCAGGCGGTCGCGCTCCAGCATGTTCTTGAAGTCCATGTTGCCGCCGACGTTGAGCTGCATGGTGCGCTCAAGACGGACACCGCGGTCCTCGAACAGCTTCGCCATCACGCGGTGCGTGATGGTGGCGCCGACCTGGGACTTGATGTCGTCGCCGACGATCGGGACACCGGCCTCGGTGAACTTGTCGGCCCACTCCTTGGTGCCGGCGATGAAGACCGGGAGGGCGTTGACGAAGGCGACCTTGGCGTCGATGGCGCACTGGGCGTAGAACTTCGCCGCGTCCTCGGAGCCGACGGGCAGGTAGCAGACGAGAACGTCGACCTCGCGGTCCTTGAGGACCTGGACCACGTCGACCGGGGCCTCGGAGGACTCCTCGATCGTCATGCGGTAGTACTTGCCCAGGCCGTCCAGGGTGTGGCCGCGCTGCACGGTCACGCCCTTGTTCGGGACGTCGCAGATCTTGATGGTGTTGTTCTCGCTGGCGCCGATGGCGTCCGAGAGGTCGAGGCCGACCTTCTTCGCGTCGACGTCGAACGCGGCGACGAACTCGACGTCACCCACGTGGTAGTCGCCGAACTGGACGTGCATCAGACCGGGGACCTTGGCCGCCGGGTCGGCGTCCTTGTAGTACTCGACGCCCTGCACCAGCGAGGCGGCGCAGTTGCCCACGCCGACGATGGCTACGCGAACCGAACCCATTCCGGTTGCTCCCTGTTTGTTCTCGGACGAGGCCTGCGAGATGCAGGCCTCACTTTGCAGTTTCGTCGGGCGGACCGGATCGTCTCCGATCCCGTCCCGCCCGCTCGCTCTCGATGAGCTCGTTCAGCCAGCGCACTTCGCGCTCCACGGACTCCATGCCGTGCCGCTGCAGCTCAAGCGTGTAGTCGTCGAGGCGCTCCCGCGTCCGGGCGAGCGAGGCGCGCATCTTCTCCAGGCGCTCCTCCAGCCGGCTGCGGCGGCCCTCCAGTACCCGCATGCGCACCTCTCGCTCGGTCTGACCGAAGAAGGCGAAGCGGGCGGCGAAGGACTCGTCCTCCCAGGTTTCGGGGCCGGTGTGGGACAGGAGCTCCTCAAAGTGCTCCTTACCTGCTGCCGTCAACCGGTAGACGATCTTGGCGCGGCGCCCTGCGAGTGAAGCGGCGAGAGCGTCTTCCGGGGCGTTGCCCGGCTCTTCGATCAACCAGCCGTTGGCGACCAACGTCTTGAGGCAGGGGTAGAGCGTTCCGTAGCTGAACGCCCGGAACACCCCCAGCGAGGTGTTGAGCCGCTTGCGCAGCTCGTAGCCGTGCATGGGGGATTCGCGAAGCAGGCCGAGGACGGCGAATTCGAGGATGCCTGAGCGCCTGCTCATCCGCCTGCCCTCCTTCGCCCCTGAGTCTTTATACCGAGCTGATGTATCGGCTCGATACATCCAGACGATAGAACGACCCGTCTCCGGCGACAAGTGGCGATCTGGTGACCGGCGTCACATCACCAATTCGTACGAGGCGACTTGCCTGATTTGGGGTGAACTTCGGCACTGTTCGGGTTTTGGGCGTGCGTAGTCTGTGCGCCATGACAACGGGGGGAACCGGAACTCACCTGCCGCTTCCAGGCCACTCGCCTGCCCGAGGAGTAGTCGTTCGATGAGCGAGCACCGCCGCAAACCGCCGCAGCCCGAAGGTGGCGGACGCGCCGCGGCCCGCCGGGCCGCCCAGCAGCGCCCCGGCCGGGGCGCCGGGCCCGCACGGGACGTCCCGACCGCGTCACCCAGCGGACCCTACGCAGCGCGGCCCGGCCACGGCAGCCGCGCCGAGGCCCGCCGGGCCGCCCAACGAGGACCCGCAGGCCGCGGACGCGGCACGGGTCCGGGTGGCAGAGGCGGAACCGGCCGCCCGGACAACCGGTTCATCAACTACCCGCGCTCCGACAAGGAGGGCTGGAAGCGCTTCCTGCCTTCCTGGAAGCTCGTCGGCGGCACGGCCCTGGGCTTCTTCGCGATCATCACGGCCGGCGCCGGCATCGGTATCGCCGCCGTGAACACGCCCGACCCCAACCTGGCTGCCCAGGCGCAGAACAACGTCTTCTACTGGGCGGACGAGGGCGGCCGGCCGGGAGCGCAGATGGTCGCCACCGGCGGTTCCATGAACCGCCAGATCGTCCCCATCGACCAGATCCCCAAGTCGATGCGCAACGCCGTGATCGCCGCCGAGAACGAGTCCTTCGAGACGGACAAGGGCGTCGACCCGATGGGCATCGCCCGCGCCGTGTGGAACATGGCCAAGGGCGGCTCCACCCAGGGCGGCTCCACCATCACCCAGCAGTACGTGAAGAACACGTACCTGGACTCCGACCAGACGCTCAAGCGGAAGGTCACCGAGCTCTTCATCTCGATAAAGCTGGGTGTGTACGAGGAGAAGGACACGATCCTCGCGGGCTACCTCAACACCGCCTACTACGGTCGCGACGCCTACGGCATCCAGGCGGCGGCCCGGGCCTACTTCGGCAAGGACTGCAAGGACCTCAATCCGTCCGAGAGCGCCTTCCTCGCCTCCGTCCTCAAGGGCCCGAACCTCTACAACCCCGACGGCGGCATCGGCACCGCGGCCACTCCCGAGCAGAACGAGAAGCGGGCGCGGCTGCGCTGGGCCTGGGTCCTGGACCGCGAGGTCGCGGTCGGCCGGATGGAGAAGTCCGAGCGGGACAAGTACAAGGACTTCCCGGCCCGTGTCGACTCCGAGCAGGCCCGCAGCCTCGCGGGCCAGACCGGCTACCTGGTCGAGACGGCCAAGCAGTACGTGATGAAGGTCGCCCACCTCACCCCCGAGCAGATGGCCCGGGGTGGCTACCAGATCCACACCACCTTCCAGAAGTCGAAAGTGGACGCCCTGTCCAAGGCCGTCGAGGAGACCCGCAACGACTTCCTCGACGAGAAGAAGCGCCCCGAGTACGACACCTTCGTCCAGTTCGGCGCTGCCTCGGTGGACGTCAAGAGCGGGGCGATCGTGGCCCTGTACGGCGGCCCGGGCATGGACAAGAAGTACTTCAGCAACAACGCCAACACCACCGGCGTCCCGGTCGGCTCGACCTGGAAGCCGTACGTGCTGGCGGCGGCCATGGAGTACGGCACCCAGAACTCCCGGGGCAAGGGCATCTCGGCCGACAGCAAGTACAACGCCAACGACCTGACGGTGATCAACAACCGCGACGGCAAGCCGCTGCTGGGCTCCGACGGCAAGCCGTTCCGGCAGAAGAACGAGAGCACCACCGCCTACGGGTACGTGACCCTCAACGAGGCGATGGAGAAGTCCATCAACGTGCCGTTCGCGCAGCTCGTCTTCGACGTCGGCCACAGCAAGGTCCGGCAGGTGGCCGAGTCCACGGGCATCCTCAAGGACTCGATGGACCCGAACAACAACGCCTCGTTCGCGCTGGGCACCTCGACGCCGAGCGCCATCCGCATGGCCGACTCGTACGCCACCTTCGCCGCCTCCGGGACCCACCACGAGCCGTTCTCCGTGACCAAGGTCGAGAAGGACGGGAACACGGTGCCCGGCTTCGAGGCCCCCAAGGAAGAGCGGGCGATGGACAGCTCCATCGCCGACAACATCACCAAGGTCCTGCGCAACGTCGTCGAGAACGGCACCGGAACCAAGGTCAAGAAGCTGGGCCTCAACCGCCCCGCCGCCGGAAAGACCGGCACCACCGACCAGAACAAGTCGGCCTGGTTCGTCGGCTACACCCCGGAGCTGTCCACCTCGGTCACCCTGTTCCGCACCGACCCGAACTCGGCGGACAAGAAGCTGATCTCCATGAACGGCGTGGGCGGCATCGACTCCATCCACGGTGGTGACATCCCGGCCGCGATCTGGACCACGTACATGAAGGACGCGCTCAAGGACGCCCCGGTCACCGACTTCCCCGAGGCGGACCCCATCGGCGTCACCGCGGACGCCTCCGGGGCCCCCTCCCCCACCCCCTCCGCCGCGGTCTCGCCCTCGGCGTCCCCGTCGCCTTCGATGAGCCCGTCTCCGTCTCCCAGCCCGACCCCGTCCAAGGGCGGCAAGCCGTCCTGCAAGCCGTGGGACCTGTACTGCGTGCCGGATCCCACCGGCACTCCCACGGGCGGGGGCACGGGTTCGCCGTCACCGACCGGCTCGGGCAAACCCGGCCGCCCGGGCGGCACCGGCTGGGGCAGCAGCCTCGGCACGTCGGGCTAGCCCGACACGCTCCGACGAGGGCCGTCGCACCCGTTGCGGCGGCCCTCCCCCATGCCCGGCCCGGTACGGCAGGATGAGCCCATGACGAAGGTGCACGAGGACCGGCCCGTACTGCCCACCCAGCAGGACGAGGTCGCCGCGGCCGGGAGCGAGCTCATCGGCGGCCCGCTGGGCCGCTACGCCCGGACGGGCGGACACTGGCTGAACCCTGTCCGCGTGGTGGTCCTCGTGGCCTTGGGCATGTTCGCGCTGGGCATGGTCCAGAAGCTGCCCTGCTACGACTGGGCGTGGTTCCGCGGAGCCGGCTCGCAGTACACGCACGCCTGCTACTCCGACATCCCGCACCTGTTCGTCGCGCGCGGTTTCGCCGACGGTCTCACTCCCTACTTCGACCGGCTGCCCGGCGACATGGAGTACCTCGAATACCCGGTGCTGACCGGGCTCTTCATGCAGGTGGCCTCCTGGCTGACCCCCGGCGGCGGCAGCATGCAGCACCGCGAGCAGATGTACTGGATGGTCAACGCGGGCATGCTGATGGCCTGCGCCGCGGTGATCGCCGTGTGCGTGGCCCGCACCCACCGCCGCCGGCCCTGGGACGCGCTGCTCCTCGCCCTTGCTCCGGCCTTCGCGCTCACCGCGACGATCAACTGGGACCTCCTGGCGATCGCCCTGACCGCCGCCGCGATGCTCATGTGGTCGCGCGGCCGCACGCTGCTCTTCGGCATTCTGATCGGCCTGGCCACCGCGGCCAAGCTCTATCCGGTCCTGCTGCTCGGGGCGGTGTTCGTGCTCTGCTGGCGGGCCGGGAAGTGGAGGGCGTTCGGCTCCGCCGTGCTCGGGGCGGCCCTTTCCTGGCTCGTGGTGAACCTGCCCGTCATGATCCCCGCCTGGGACGGCTGGAAGAAGTTCTACACCTTCAGCCAGGAACGCCCGATCGATTTCGGATCCGTATGGCTGCTGATCTCCCAGCGCTCCGGGAACCCCCTGGAGGATGCCAACACCTACGCGACCGGCCTGACCCTGCTGCTGTGCGCGGGCATCGGCGTGCTCACGCTGACCGCCCCGCGGCGCCCGCGCTTCGCGCAGCTGGCCTTCCTCGTCGTGGCCGTCTTCATCCTGGCCAACAAGGTCTACTCGCCGCAGTACGTGCTGTGGCTCATCCCGCTCGCGGCGCTCGCCCGGCCCCGCTGGCGCGACTTCCTGATCTGGCAGGCCGGCGAGGTCGCGTACTTCCTCGGGATCTGGCTGTACCTCGCCTACACGACCAGCGGGGACAAGCACCAGGGCCTGCCGGTGGAGGGCTACCAGCTGGCCATCGCCGCCCACCTGCTGACGACCCTCTACCTGTGCGCGGTCGTCGTACGCGACATCCTGCTGCCCGACCGGGACGTCGTACGCCGTGACGGCTCGGACGACCCCTCCGGAGGCGTGCTCGACGGAGCCGAGGACGTCTTCGTGCTGTCCGACGCCGCGAGGGCGCCGCAGGATGCGGCGCCCTCGCAGGGACAGCGGGTCGAGTGGGGGACGGCCCCCCGGGACTGACCGGCGCCTCGCGCCCGTCCCGGGCGGATCAGGCGTCCAGCACCCGGTCGAACTGGGTGGTGGTGTGCCGCAGGTGCGCCACCAGCTCGTCGCCGACCTTCGGCTCCGGCGCGTCCGAGGGCACGAACAGGATCGAGACCTGCATGTGCGGCGGCTCCGCGAACCAGCGCTGCTTGCCCGCCCACACGAACGGCGACAGGTTGCGGTTGACGGTGGCCAGACCCGCCCGGGCGACACCCTTGGCGCGGGGCATCACCCCGTGCAGGGCCTTCGGTGCCTCCAGGCCCACACCGTGCGAGGTGCCGCCCGCGACCACGACCAGCCAGCCGTCCGAAGCCGCCTTCTGCTGGCGGTAGCCGAACCGGTCGCCCTTGGTGACGCGCGTGACGTCCAGGACGGCGCCGCGGTATTCGGTCGCCTCGTGGTCACCCAGCCACAGCCGGGTGCCGATCCGGGCGCGGAAGCGGGTCTGCGGGAACTGCTGCTGCAGTCGCGCCAGCTCCTCGGCCCGCAGGTGGCTGACGAACATGGTGTGCAGCGGCAGCCGGGCCGCGCGCAGCCGGTCCATCCAGCCGATGACCTCTTCGACGGCGTCCGAGCCGTCCGGCCGGTCCAGCGGCAGGTGGAGGGCGAAGCCCTCCAGCCGGACGTCCTCGACCGCCGAGTGGAGCTGGCCCAGGTCCTGTTCGGAAATGCCGTGGCGGCGCATCGAGCTCATGCACTCGATGACCACGCGGGCACCGACCAGGCCGCGGACCCCGTCCAGCGAGGACACCGAGCGGATGACCCGGTCCGGCAGCGGCACCGGGTCCTCACCGCGCCGGAACGGGGTGAGGACGAGCAGGTCGCCACTGAACCAGTCCTTGATGCTGGCGGCCTCGTACGTCGTCCCGACGGCCAGGATGTCGGCGCCCATCCGGGTCGCCTCCTCGCACAGCCGCTCGTGGCCGAAGCCGTAGCCGTTGCCCTTGCAGACCGGGATCAGTCCGGGGAACTGGTCCTGGACCTGCTTCTGGTGCGCACGCCAGCGCGCGGTGTCGACGTAGAGCGTGAGCGCCATGCCCGTCCGGAGCCTCTCTCGAAAAAGCTGCGTGTGCAGCGGTGCGGTGTGGTGGGGTGCGGCGGCAGGTCAGCGACGGGACATGTAGATGTCGAGCGCCTTGTGCAGCATCTTGTTGAGCGGGAAGTCCCACTCGCCGACGTACTCGACGGCTTCGCCGCCCGTGCCGACCTTGAACTGGATCAGGCCGAACAGGTGGTCGTTCTCGTCCAGCGTGTCACTGATGCCGCGCAGGTCGTACACGCCGGCACCCAGAGCGTACGCATCGCGCAGCATCCGCCACTGCATCGCGTTCGAAGGCCGCACCTCGCGCTTGTGGTTGGCGGACGCGCCGTACGAGTACCAGACGTGCTGGCCGACGGTGAGCATCGTGGCGGCGGCCAGGGGCTCCCCCTCGTGCTTGGCGATGTAGAGGCGCATCCGGTTCGGGTCCTCGGAGTTGAGGGCCGTCCACTGGCGCTGGAAGTAGCTCAGCGGCCGCGGGCGGAACTTGTCGCGCTCGGCCGTGATCTCGTACAGCTCCTGCCACACCGGCAGGTCCTCGTAGCCGCCCTGGACGACCTCGACGCCGGCCTTCTCGGCCTTCTTGATGTTGCGGCGCCACAGCTGGTTGAAGCCCTTGAGGACGTCGTCCAGCGAGCGGTTGGCGAGCGGCACCTGGAAGACGTAGCGGGGCTGTACGTCGCCGAAGCCGGCGCCTCCGTCCTCGCCCTGCTGCCAGCCCATCCGGCGCAGCTTGTCGGACACCTCGAAGGCGCGGGGCTCGATGTGCGAGGCCTCCACATCGCGCAGGCGCTTGACCTCGGGGTCCTGGATGCCGGCCTTGATGGCGGCGGCGTTCCAGCGACGGATGACGACGGGCGGCCCCATCTTCACCGTGAAGGCGCCCTGCCGCTTGAGGTGCGCCAGCATCGGCTGGAGCCACTCCTCCAGGTTCGGGGCGTACCAGTTGATGACCGGCCCCTCGGGGAGGTACGCGAGGTACCGCTTCACCTTGGGCAGCTGCCGGTACAACACCAGTGCGGCGCCGACGAGTTCATCGTTCTGGTCGAACCAACCGAGGTTCTCGGACCGCCACTCGTTCTTCACGTCGGCCCACGCCGGGACCTGGCAGTGGCTCGCCGAGGGCAGGCTCTGGAGGTATCCCAGATGCTGCTCTCGGCTGATGGTCCTCAGGGACAGGCTCATGCGGGGCGTCTCCTCCGGCGGCTTCGCTGGCTATGGCGCGAAGCCTACTGCGACAAGGGCGCCACCCTTCTGGGGGACGGGCTGTGCCCCGGCCCCGTGGCGGGCCGGCGCCCTGTCGCGGAGGAGCCCCGGTCAGCCCAGCCAGCCTCCGAAGAGGCCGCCGTGCGCCATACCGAGGAAGAAGCCGAAGGCCGAGGCGCCAAGGCCGATGATCAGTGCGAAGCGCTCGCGTGTCGTGGCGGAGATGAACTGTCCGTACGCGCCGGTCAGGATTCCGATCAGCCCGGTCCACGAGCTGAGCAGATGAAGGTTGTGGAAGAACGCCGTGATGAACGCCACGGCACCGAGGACCAGAGTGACCGCCAGCAGGGTGTCCTGCAGGGGGTGGGGCTTGCCGTCGGTCGAGAAGAGGGAGATCGGCTGGGACGAGGGCTGGCGACGCATTGCCTGTGCCATCGGAAAGGCACCTCCTGGCTGAGCAGAGCGGTGCTGCGGTGGACACCCGCAGCAGAGCCGGGGACATAGCACCGCGCACACCCGATGCATACAGAGTGTGGCCTCCTCCTGCCGGATTTCAACCGGAAGGAGTCGAGCAGGTAGTCTGTACGGTCTGCGCGGTGTCTGCTCTGTGGGCACCGTGCGTACGCATCACGACCCTCCTGCCACGGAACGACCGTGGCCGCTGAGTCCAAAGGAGGTGGGTTCCACATGCGTCACTACGAAGTGATGGTCATCCTCGACCCCGATCTCGAGGAGCGCGCTGTCTCCCCGCTGATCGAGAACTTCCTCTCCGTCGTCCGTGAGGGCAACGGAAAGGTCGAGAAGGTCGACACCTGGGGCCGTCGTCGTCTCGCTTACGAGATCAAGAAGAAGCCCGAGGGCATCTACTCGGTCATCGACCTTCAGGCCGAGCCTGCGGTCGTCAAGGAGCTTGACCGACAGATGAACCTGAACGAGTCGGTTCTCCGGACCAAGGTCCTTCGCCCCGAGACCCACTGAACTCCGGTTCAGCGGTAATCGGGACCGAGTAGCACAGCAGCCCAGCAGCAATCCCCGCCGAGAGGTTCACCCATGGCAGGCGAGACCGTCATCACGGTCGTCGGCAATCTCGTCGACGACCCCGAGCTGCGCTTCACCCCCTCGGGTGCGGCGGTCGCGAAGTTCCGTGTCGCGTCCACCCCCCGCACCTTCGACCGTCAGACCAATGAGTGGAAGGACGGCGAGAGCCTGTTCCTGACCTGCTCGGTGTGGCGGCAGGCGGCCGAGAACGTCGCCGAGTCCCTCCAGCGGGGCATGCGCGTCATCGTGCAGGGCCGGCTGAGGCAGCGGTCGTACGAGGACCGTGAGGGTGTCAAGCGCACGGTCTACGAGCTGGACGTCGAGGAAGTCGGCCCCAGCCTGAAGAACGCCACGGCCAAGGTCGCCAAGACCACCGGTCGCGGTGGCCAGGGCGGGTACGGCGGCGGCCAGCAGCAGGGCGGCGGCGGTGGCTGGGGCGGAGCCCCCAGCGGCGGCGCACCCCAGGGCGGCGGAGCTCCCTCCGACGACCCGTGGGCGTCCAGCGCGCCGGCCGGCGGCCAGCAGCAGGGCGGCGGGGGCGGCTGGAGCGGAAGCTCCGGCGGTTCCGGCGGTGGCTACTCGGACGAGCCTCCCTTCTAGGGAAGCCCGCATCCAAACTTCTTGATCACACAGGAGAGACACAATGGCGAAGCCGCCTGTGCGCAAGCCTAAGAAGAAGGTCTGCGCGTTCTGCAAGGACAAGACCGCGTACGTGGACTACAAGGACACGAACATGCTGCGGAAGTTCATTTCCGACCGCGGCAAGATCCGTGCCCGCCGCGTCACCGGCAACTGCACGCAGCACCAGCGTGACGTCGCCACGGCCGTGAAGAACAGCCGTGAGATGGCGCTGCTGCCCTACACGTCCACCGCGCGATAAGGAAAGGGTGACCGACTAATGAAGATCATCCTGACCCACGAGGTCTCTGGCCTCGGTGCCGCCGGCGATGTCGTCGACGTCAAGGACGGTTACGCTCGCAACTACCTGGTCCCGCGCGGTTTTGCGATCCGCTGGACCAAGGGTGGCGAGAAGGACGTGGCGCAGATCCGCCGCGCCCGCAAGATCCACGAGATCGCGACCATCGAGCAGGCCAACGAGGTCAAGGCCAAGCTTGAGGGCACGAAGGTCCGTCTGGCCACCCGCTCGGGTGACGCCGGCCGCCTCTTCGGCTCCGTGACCCCGGCCGACATCGCCACGGCGATCGAGGCTTCCGGTGGTCCGAAGGTCGACAAGCGCCGCGTCGAGCTGGCTGCCCCGATCAAGACCCTCGGTTCGTACCAGGTCTCCGTGCGTCTGCACGCCGAGGTCGCCGCGAACGTGGGCGTCGAGGTTGTCGCCGCCTAAGTGCTGCGCATGAAGGGCCGCACCCTGTGGGGTGCGGCCCTTCGTCGTTCTCGTTGTTTCACGTGAAACATGGCTCCCGCGGGCGCTGTTTCACGTGAAACAGCGCCTCGCGCTCAGCGGGTCGCCCCCGCGACCAGCCACCGGCCCGAGCGGGCGCGGAGCTGGAGGGTGACCATCCGGACCAGCAACATCACCGTCATCGCCCACCACAGGGTGGTCAGACCGCCGCCCACGACGGGGACGAGCAGAGCGGCCGGGGTGAAGACCGCGAGGGTGATGAGCATGGCCCACGCCAGGTAGCGGCCGTCGCCCGCGCCCATCAGGACCCCGTCGAGCACGAACACGACCCCGGCGACCGGCTGGGCGACGGCCACCACGAGCAGAGCGGGCAACAGGGCGTCCACGACCGCCTGGTCGCTCGTGAAGAGCGGGATGAACAGGGGACGCGCGGCGACCACCAGGGCGCCCAGCAGGACGCCGCAGACGATTCCCCACTGCACCATGCGGCGGCAGACGGCCCTGGCGCCAATGGTGTCACCGGCGCCGAGGTAGCGGCCGATGATGGCCTGCCCGGCGATGGCGATCGCGTCCAGGGCGAAGGCCAGCAGGCTCCAGAGCGAAAGCAGGATCTGGTGGGCGGCGATGTCCGCGTCGCCGAGACGGGCCGCGACCGCGGTCGCGAGCATCAGAACGGCGCGCAGGGACAGGGTGCGGACGAGCAGGGGTACTCCGGCCTGGGCGCAGGCCCGTATGCCTGCCGCGTCGGGCCGCAGGGATGCCCCGTGCCTGCGGGCACCTCGGACGACCACGGCGAGGTAGACGGTTGCCATGGCGCACTGGGCGATGACCGTGCCCCAGGCCGAGCCGGCGATGCCCAGGCCGGCTCCGTAGACGAGGCCGGCGTTGAGGCCCGCGTTGAGCGCGAAGCCGCCCACGGCGACATAGAGCGGGGTCCGGGTGTCCTGGAGGCCGCGTATGACGCCGGTGGCGGCGAGGACCATGAGCATGGCCGGGATGCCGAGGGCCGAGATCCGCAGATAGGTGACCGCGTAGGGGGCGACGGTGTCGGAGGCTCCGAACAGTGCGACGAGTTCGGGCGCCGTGGGTACGACCGCAGCGACGACGGCCGTACCGAGCAGAACGGCGAGCCAGATGCCGTCCATGCCCTGGCGGATGGCAGCCTGCAGATCGCCGGCTCCGACCCTGCGGGACACGGCCGCAGTGGTGGCGTAAGCGAGGAAGACGAAGACGCTCACGGCGGTGGTGAGCAGAGCCGCGGCGATGCCGAGGCCGGCCAGTTGGGGAGTGCCGAGGTGCCCCACGATGGCGCTGTCGGCCATGACGAACAGGGGCTCCGCGACGAGCGCGCCGAAGGCCGGGACGGCGAGCGCGAGTATCTCCCGGTCGTGCCGTCTCGGGGCAGCCTCCGGCGGGACGAGGGCTTGGGTCATGAGTCCAATCTAATCTTCCACAGGTAATAGACACAAGGCATGACTGGTCCTTACTCAGACACCCGCTGCGACGTTCTGGGCACCCCATTGGAGGCGAACTCGAACCTGGCGCCAAGAAAATTTCGACCCACAGGGCGTGGAGAGGGAAACAGCAGGTCAGAGGGGTGCAGGGGGTCGCCGGGTGATTTTGTCCACAGCGTCGTCCCCCGGTCCGTGCACAGCTTCCGGGGACTTACCCACAGCATTCGCTCCGTCATCCACATCTCATCCACACAGCCTGTGGATAACAAGATTGGCTGACGTCGCTCCCGGGCCTACCGTTGTGCGTTGCCCGGCTCGCCCACAGCCGGTCCGGGCGTCCCGAATGTCAGAGCCGTGTCGTAGAAACTGTCGCACGGCAAGGTCCGCGTTGCGGACGGGAGGAGGCGGCCCGGTGAGCATGCCCGAGCCCTTGGACGACCCCTGGGCCGACAGCGGTCCGGGTGACCGTCTGCCCGCCCGTTCCCGCCGCGGCAGCGAGGGCCGGGACCGCAGGGACGAGCAGCACGAGCGGGGTCGCGAGGGCGGCTCCTGGGACGGCGGCGGGTTCGAGCGCGTTCCGCCGCAGGACCTCGACGCGGAGCAGTCCGTGCTCGGCGGCATGCTGCTGTCCAAGGACGCGATCGCCGACGTGGTCGAGGTGATCAAGGGCCACGACTTCTACCGGCCCTCGCACGAAACGATCTACCAGGCGATCCTCGACCTCTACGCCAAGGGCGAGCCGGCCGACCCGATCACGGTGGGCGCCGAGCTGACCAGGCGCGGTGAGATCAGCAAGGTCGGCGGGGCCTCCTACCTGCACACCCTGGTCCAGTCGGTACCGACCGCGGCGAACGCCGAGTACTACGCGGAGATCGTCCACGAGCGGGCCGTCCTGCGCCGCCTGGTCGCCGCCGGTACGAAGATCACGCAGATGGGATACGCGGCGGACGGCGACGTCGACGAGATCGTCAACAGCGCCCAGGCCGAGATCTACGCCGTCACCGAGCAGCGGACCTCCGAGGACTACCTGCCGCTGGGCGACATCATGGAGGGCGCGCTCGACGAGATCGAGGCGATCGGCTCCCGCAGCGGCCAGATGTCCGGTGTCCCGACCGGCTTCACGGACCTCGATTCGCTGACCAACGGCCTGCACCCGGGCCAGATGATCGTCATTGCCGCCCGTCCCGCCATGGGCAAGTCGACGCTCGCCCTGGACTTCGCGCGGGCCTGCTCCATCAAGAGCAACCTGCCGAGCGTGATCTTCTCGCTCGAAATGGGGCGCAACGAGATCGCGATGCGCCTGCTGTCCGCCGAGGCGCGGGTGGCGCTCCACCACATGCGGTCGGGGACGATGACGGACGACGACTGGACCCGGCTCGCCCGCCGGATGCCGGACGTCTCCGCTGCCCCTCTCTACATCGACGACTCGCCCAACCTGTCGATGATGGAGATCCGGGCCAAGTGCCGGCGCCTCAAGCAGCGCAACGACCTCTCGCTCGTCGTCATCGACTACCTCCAGCTGATGCAGTCGGGTGGCTCGCGCCGTCCCGAGAGCCGCCAGCAAGAGGTCTCGGACATGTCCCGAAACCTCAAGCTGCTGGCCAAGGAGCTTGAGGTCCCCGTGATCGCGCTGTCCCAGCTGAACCGTGGTCCCGAGCAGCGCACCGACAAGAAGCCGATGGTCTCCGACCTGCGTGAGTCGGGCTCGATCGAGCAGGACGCCGACATGGTGATCCTGCTGCACCGTGAGGACGCGTACGAGAAGGAGTCGCCCCGCGCGGGCGAGGCCGACCTGATCGTGGCGAAGCACCGCAACGGCCCGACGGCGACGATCACGGTCGCCTTCCAGGGCCATTATTCGAGGTTCGTGGACATGGCCAACACGTAGCATCCGGGCATGGATGCCCACTCTGAAGAACTGGAACTACTCCCTGCCACGCGGCGCGCGCTGCGGCACCGGATTGCCGTCGCCCAGAGCGAAGGCCGGGCGCCCTCGGTGGTGGCAGCGGTCCTGCGGGACGGTGCGGTGGTCTGGGAGGGCTCCCGGACCTCGGTCGAGGGGCACGGGCCGGACGGGAACGTGCAGTACCGGATCGGCTCGATCACCAAGACCTTCACGGCCGTTCTCGTGATGCGCCTGCGGGACGAGGGCCTGCTGGGGCTCGGGGATCCCCTGGAGAAGCACCTGCCGGGGACCGGGGCCGGCGAGGTGACCGTCGGACAACTCCTGGCGCACACGGGGGGCCTGGCGGCGGAGACTCCCGGCGAGTGGTGGGAGCGGACTCCGGGTGCCCAGCGTACGGAGCTCGGGGACGTATTGGGGGAGGAGCCCTTCCGCTTCGAGCCCGGGCAGCGCCACCACTACTCCAACCCGGGCTACACCCTGCTGGGTTCACTCGTGGAAGCCGTGCGCGGCAAGCCCTGGGAAGAGGTGCTGCGGACCGAGGTGCTGGAGCCGCTGGGGCTGCACCGGACGACGGCGCAGCCGCAGGCCCCGCACGCCGGCGGGTGGGCCGTGCACCCGTGGGCGGACCTCATGATGCCCGAGCCGGCGCAGGACCTGGGTCTGATGGCTGCGGCCGGTCAACTCTGGTCGACCACTCAGGACTTGGCGCGGTTCGCCCGGTTCCTGCTCCGGGGTGACGAGCAGGTCCTGGGCGCGGCGACGGTGCGGGAGATGCGAACTTCGGCGGCTCCCCCGGAGCCCGGCTTCGCCGACCTGGGATACGGGCTGGGGCTGCAGCTGGCGGAGAGCCGCGGGCGCCGGCTCGTCGGGCACAGCGGCTCGCTGCCGGGCTTCGTCGCAGGCCTGTGGATGAGCGAGGCGGACGACCTTGCGGCCGTCGTACTGGCGAACTGCACCTCCGGCCTGCCGGCCGCGACGGTGGCCATGGACCTGCTGAACCTGGTGGCGGACGCGGAGCCGCGGATCCCCGAGCCGTGGAAGCCGTTCCCCGAAGAGCATCCGGTGGAGCTGGACCTGTGCGGCCCCTGGTACTGGGGTACGGCCCCGCACCTCGTGCGGCTGACCGCCGACGGGCTACTGCACCTGGGTCCGGTGGGCGCGCCGGGGCGTGCCGCCCGTTTCAGGGCGGAGCTGGACGGTACCTGGCGGGGCCTGGCGGGCTACTACGCGGGCGAGACGCTGCGCGCTGTACGGCGGACGGACGGTTCCGTGAGCCACCTCGACCTGGGGTCGTTCGTGTTCACGCGGGAACCCTACGACCCCGAGGCACCGGTGCCCGGCGGGGTGGACCCGCAGGGCTGGCGCGGCATCGGCCGGTGACGCCGCGCCGTCGGCTGCCTAGGCGGTGAGCTCCCGCTCCAACGGGGTGCGAAAGCGCGGGGTGATACGGGCGTCGCCCACCCACCGGCCGAGGCGGGCGGCCTCGGCGGTGATCGCCTCCTCGGCGGTGCGGCCGCGGTCGGCCAGCAGCCGCCAGACGATCTCGCCGTCGGCACGCTGCGCCCAGCCGCCGACGATCTCCCCGTTCCACCAGACGGTCGGACCGATGTTGCCGGCGTAGTCGAAGAGGACGCTCCGGTGGGCGGTGTCCAGGTGGAAGCTTCGGTCCGCCCAGCCCATGCTGCTGGGATCGAGGCCGGGGAGGAAGGCGGCCCAGGGCTCGGGAGCGGATACGGACCCGGTGTCCCCGGGGCTGACGAGAGCGAGGGTGCCGTCCTCCAGGCGGACCTGATCCGGCCCGACGGCAGCGAGGGCCTTGCGGACGTCGGTGAGCGTCCAACCGGTCCACCATGTGAGGTCGGCCTCGGTGGCCGGCCCATAGGAGCGGAGCCAGCGGCGGGCGATCTCGGCGCGGGCTTCGGCGGCGGGGACGGCTGGCCAGGGTTCGGTGTGCACCCAGCGGTACTGACTGGAGGTCCAGGATCCGCGCGGCCGGTCCCGGCGGATCCTGCCGTCGGCAGCCAGCAGGCGGATGACGCGGGTGGCAACGCCGGTCTCGGTCTCGTACTTCTTGCCCCGCCCAACGGTGATCTTCCGGCGGAGGGCCGGTACGGCGGCCGAGAGCTGGCTTCCCGTGGCAGGGCCCCCCGTATCCAGGGCGTCGAGCGTGGCTGTTTCGGCCCGGGCGAGCCAGTCGGCGTCGAGGCCCTGGCCGTCCTCCTGAAGGTGCTTGAGCAGGGTGCGCCGTTCCTTCAGGGCGACGCCGCGGGCGGTGGAGGCGTACACGTACGGCGCGAGGTCGGTGGAGACGGCAAACAGGGTGTTGCGCATGCTGAGCAGCCGGACGAGGCTGACGTCCTCGTACAGCGCCTTCTCGATCACGGTGGGGCCGCCCTCCGCCAGCCGGGCACGGGCGGAGAGGAAGACGGTCGCCGCGTCCGTGGCGTGCAGGGCGACCACCGCGTCCGCCACCTCGGACACCGCGTCGGCGTGAGCCGAGGGTGCCAGACGGTGGCGACGGCCGAGCCGGTTGCGGCGCTCGGCGACCGTGATGAGGGGAAGGGCGCTCATCTTTCCGATCGTAGGCCGAGCCGCCGGTACCGGCCCCGCCCCTCGACGCTCTCGATCAAAGAGAGAGCTTGAAGCCGACGTGGGAAGCGGCGAAGCCGAGCCGCTCGTAGAAGCGGTGCGCGTCGGTGCGGGTCACGTCCGAGGTCAGCTGCACGAGTTGGCAGTTCTCCCGCCGGGACTGGTCGATGGCCCATTGGATGAGCCGGGTGCCCAGACCACTGCCCCGCTCGTCCGCGTGCACCCGTACGCCCTCGATCAGGGAGCGGGTGGCTCCCCTGCGGGACAGGCCCGGGATGACGGTGAGCTGGAGGGTGCCCACGACGCGGCCGGCGCGGACGGCGACGACCATGTGCTGGTGGGGGTCGTCCGCCAGGCGCTTGAGGGCCGTCAGGTACGGGGTGAGATCGCCGGGCGACTCCCGGGCGGCTCCGAGGGGGTCGTCCGCGAGCATCGCCACGATGGCGGGCAGGTCGTCTTCAGTGGCGGGCCGGATGTCGAACTCAGCGGCTTCGGCCATGGAGTGTTCCTTCCTGGAGCTACGGGATGTCAGGCGGGGCGGAGCTGTGGCCTGATCCGCCGGACACTGCTCAGCCGGCTGCCACGGTGAGCGGGGCCCATCGGCGGGTCCAGTCGCCGGGCAGTCCGGGGCGGCCGCGGGTCATGACGGCATTGAAGGCCACGGAGACCATGCCCCGGTTCTTGAGCCAGGCGAGGAGTTCCTCGTGGCGTACGTCGACGTCGGTACGCAGGGGCCGGTCGGTCGTCGCGGCCAGCGCGCTGACGAGCGCCTGCGCGCCGGCTGTGTCGCGGGCGACCAGCGGGCCGACGACATGGGTCTCCATGTTGGGCCAGAGCGCACCGTATCCGAGGAGGTCCCCCTCCTCGTCCTCCGCCACGAGCAGCCGATCCGCGAAAGCCGGAAGCCGCGTGATCATGTGCGTCCGGTCGGCGCCGAACACCTCGGTGTCCAGGCGGAGGATGCGCGAGATGTCCTCGGCGGCGGCAGGCCGCACCCGCAGGTCATCCGACGTAGAGACTGCGGCATCGGCTCGGAAGCCTCCCACGAGCATCTCCGCGCGCCCCGTGGTCTCGAAACCGAGTTCCTCATACAGAGGGCGGCCGTACGGGGTGGCGTGCAGGGTCAGGGGGATGCCCTGGAGGACCCCGTTGCAGATGTGGGTCATCAGGCGGCGCCCCAACCCCTGGCGGGCGTACCGGTCGGCGACGAGGACCATCCCGATCGCGGCCAGGTCGGGCTTCGCGTGAGGACTGCCGTACGAGGTGACAACGCAGGCGGCGGCCAGGCCCTGCCCGTCGGGAGCATCCATGCCATAGCCGTTTCCGGCGGCGAGGAGGAGTCCCCACTTGTGATCCTCGCGGGGCCAGCCCCGGTCTTCGGACAGGTCGGCGCAGCGGCGGAGATCGTCCACAGTCAGCGCACGGATTGGCAGGTCGGTGAGGTGTGGTCGTGTCACCGGCTCAGCCTGGATCATCAAAGCGTGGCTCGTCCAGGGGATTTGAGCCCTATGTTTCACGTGAAACGAGCCGGTGTTCCACGGGCTGGGAGCCGATGTTTCACGTGAAACGACGCGATGTTTCACGTGAAACGGACCTCGCTCTCGCGGCAACGAACAGGCTAGCCTCGGCTGCCATGACCCTCCTGCATCTCTTCGATCTCGACGGCACGCTGATGTACGGCTCGGCGGCACCGGTAGAGATCTCCCGGCAGCTCGGCCTGGCAGCGGAGATTGCCGAGCTGGAGCGGTCCTTCAGCGCACGGGAGATCGGGCCGCACGAGTTTTCGGTGGCCGTGCACCGGCTGTGGGCCGAGCTGACGCCTGCCCATGTCCGGGCGGCCTTCGACGGCTCTCCGTGGCTGACAGGGATCCGCGAGGTGTGGCAGGAGATCCGCGAGCGCGGGGATTACTGCGCGGTGATCTCGCTGTCGCCGTCGTTCTTCGTGGAGCTGCTGCTGGAGTGGGGCGCCCACGCCGCACACGGCTCGGTCTTCCCCGAGGTGCCGTTCACCCGGCCTGTGGACAGCGCCGGGATCCTGACCCCGGAGGGCAAGGTGACTGTGGCGGACCAGCTGTGTGAGCGGTTCGGGGTCAGCCGCGCGGACTGTGTCGCGTACGGGGACTCCGTGACCGATGCGATCCTCTTCGAAGCCGTATCGGTGTCAGTGGCCGTCAACGCGCCCCCCTCACTCGCGGAGCGGGCGACGCACGTGTACGTCGGCCGGGATCTGCGGGAGGCGTATCAGCTGGTGCGTATGGCGCGCTCGGGAGTTGCGGCATCTTAAGGGGAAGCGGGTTCGAAACGCGGATTTTCTGCGTTTCCCCGCGAGCAGCCAGGGGGGCTGGCAGGCTGTAAAGCCCGGAACCACGGATTCGAAGGCCGTGGCGTGCTTACCGACGAGATGCTCGAAGCGAGGCACCACATGGACGCTCCGCCCACCAGACCGGCCACACGGACGGGCCGGATACCGTCCGGGGGCGGTGCGGCCGAGCCCTCTCCGGACGCGGTGCTGATCCGCCGGACCCTTGAGGAGATCGCTCCGGTCGCCGACAAGGTGACCTCCTACTTCTACGCCTTGGTCTTCACGGGGCATCCCGAGGTGCGCGGCATGTTCCCCGCCGCCATGGACGCACAGCGCGACCGGCTGCTGAAGGCCCTGATGACCGCCGCCGAGCACATCGACAACCCGGACGTACTCGTCCCGTACCTGCGGCGGCTGGGCACCGGCCACCGCAAGTACGGCACGATGGCCGGGCACTATCCGGTGGTCGGTGAGGCGTTGATGGGGGCGCTGGCCCGGTACGCCGAGCGCAGCTGGGGTCCGGAAGCGGAGGCCGCGTGGGTGCGGGCCTACACGTCGATCTCCCAGATCATGATCGATGCGGCTGCCGAGGACGAGGTGAAGTCCCCGGCCTGGTGGCACGCCGAGGTGGTCTCCCATGATCTGCGGACTCCGGACATCGCGGTCCTGACGGTCCGCCCGGACCAGCCGTACGCTTTCCTCGCGGGCCAGTACACGAGCCTGGAAACCCCGTGGTGGCCGCGGGTCTGGCGGCACTACTCCTTCGCCTCGGCCCCGCGAGCCGACGGACTGCTCTCGTTCCACGTCAAGGCCGTCCCGGCAGGCTGGGTCTCCAACGCCCTGGTCCGCCATGCGCGCCCCGGCGACTTCCTGCGGCTCGGTCCACCCGCCGGATCGATGGTGGTGGACCACAGCACCGACAACGGGATGCTGTGCCTGGGCGGCGGTACGGGCATCGCGCCGATCAAGGCGCTGATCGAGGACGTGGCGGAACACGGCGAGCGCCGCCCGGTCGAGGTGTTCTTCGGAGCCCGCCGGGACGACGACCTCTACGACAAGGACACCCTGCTGGGGCTCCAGCGCTCGCATCCGTGGCTGTCGGTGCGCCCGGTGGTCTGCGAGGGCCTGGCCGGACAGCTGCCCCAGGCGGTGGGCGAGCACGGGCCGTGGAGCTCGTACGACGCGTTCATATCGGGGCCGCCCGCGATGATCCGCAGCGGCGTCGACGAGCTGAAACGGATCGGTATACCGCGTGAACGGATCCGCTACGACGCGCTGGAGGAACTGGCGGGCGTCGCCGGCTGAGACCGGCGGGCGCCCGCCCTCCTCGTTCAGACCCCGCCGGATCAGCCCAGGTCGGGGGCGTGCATGGCGCGTACGCCCTCGATGTTCCCGTCGAGGTAGTGGCGCAGGGACAGCGGGACGAGATGGACCGCGGCGATTCCGACCCGGCTGAAGGGCACGCGGACGATCTCGTACTCGCCCTCGGGCTCGTCGACCTCGGGACCGTGCCGCTGGCTGGGGTCCATCGATTCGAGGTGGCAGACGAAGAAGTGCTGCACCTTGACGCCGGTCACTCCGCCACCCGCTATGTGCTCGACGGTGTCGACGAAGCAGGGCACCACGTCGGTGATCTTCGCGCCGAGTTCCTCGTGGACCTCGCGGTGGAGGGCGTCGACGACGGTGGCGTCCGTGGGCTCCACCCCACCGCCGGGGGTGAGCCAGTACGGGTCGACGCCGGGCCTGGTGCGTTTGATGAGGATCAGGTCGTCACCGTCGAGCAGGATCGCGCGGGCGGTGCGTTTGACCACGGGACGTTCGGTCATGGGAGAAGAGTGGCCCAGAGTTCCGTTCCTGAAACGCGCGCCTGGGAAACGGTCCGCAGGTGGGGCCCTGCCGCTGCGCCGGGTCTTACCAGTGGGCGGCGGCGCGCAGCAGCTGGTCGTGGGCCCGGGCAAGGTGGGCGAGGGCGAGGCTGCCGGTGCGCACCACGAGGAACCAGGTACGCAAGGGCGGTACGGCCGGTTCCAGCAGGGCGACGATCTCCCCGCGGTCCAGCGAGTCCTGGCACAGGTAGCGGGGCAGTACCGCGAGTCCGGAGCCGGAGCGGACACATTCCAGTACCGCCCGGAGATCGGGCGCGACGACTGTGGCTGCGTCGGGGCGTGTACCGGGCCGGGTCTCGAAGACGGCGGCCCAGTAGCGGGTGACGAGAGGCAGGCTCTCGTGGACCTCGACGAGCGGAATGCCGTCGAGGGCGGCCGGCCCCTTGTCGCGGAGCCGGTCCGGATCGATGAGGGCGGCCCAGTACGGCGCAGTGACCAGGACGTGCTCCTCGTCGCACAGGGGCGTGGCGCTGAACAGGGCACCGCGGGGGCGGGCCGTGGTGACGACGAGGTCGTGGTGGCCGGAGGCGAGCCCGTCGAGGATCTCCTCCGTTCCGGTCAGCAGGGCGGTGCGCAGGGTGTGGCCTTGGCCGACGAGCGGTGCCAGGGCGGGTAGCACCCGCAGGGACAGGAACTCCGGTGGGCCGGCCAGGTGCAGGGTGCGTAACGCCCCGGCCGCCTCCCGCTCGACCTCGGTGATCCGCAGCAGAGCGTCGAGATGGGGGGCGGCCTTGTGCGCCAGTTCGTCACCGACGGCCGTGGGGGTGACTCCTCGGGCGCGGCGGTGGAACAGGGGCCGGCCCAGCTGGCGTTCGAGCGTGCGGATCTGCGAGGTGACGGCGGGCTGGGACAGCCCGAGGAGCGCGGCGGCCCGGGTGAACGAGCCGGCCCGGTGTACGGCGACGAACGTACGCAGCAGGGCCAGGTCCATGAAGGCCCCCTCTCGGTGGGACCTTCAACTATAAATATGCCGATAGGCCCCTGTCGTTACCGTGATTGGACTCTGACGCTGAGTCAACTAGCCTTGCCTTGTGGTTCTTCGTGCAGGAACCCGAGGCGGTCCGAGCCAGGAGGGGGGAGGCTCGGACCGCCGCATTGTTTCGCCTCCGCTCACCCTCCCGCGGCCGCGGAATCCAGGGCGTGCAGCACATCGGCGACCAGGTCCTCGGTGTCCTCTGCCCCGGCGGAGAAGCGGATGAAGCCCTCCGGCACGGCGTCTCCGCCCCACCGTCCGCGCCGCTCCGCGGTGGACCGTACTCCGCCGAAGCTGGTGGCGTCCTCGACCAGGTGCAGGGCGGCCATGAAGCGCTCGGCGTGCGCGCGGTCCGGGAGGACGAAGGAGACGACGGAGCCGAAACCCCGCATCTGTCGGGCGGCAGTCTTGTACGAGGGGTCCGCGGGCACGCCCGGATAGCGCAGACCGGCCACCTCGCCGCGGTCGGTGAGCGCCTCGGCGATGGCCAGTGCATTGGCCCACTGCCGCTGGGTGCGCAGCTGGAGGGTGGCCAGGGAGCGGTGCGCGAGCCAGGCCTCCATGGGCCCCGGGATGGCGCCGACGATCTTGCGCCAGCGCCGGACAGCCGCCGCGAGCTGCGGGTCGCGGCAGACGACGTACCCGAGCAGCAGGTCGCCGTGGCCTGTCAGGCCCTTGGTGCCGCTGGCGACGGAGAAGTCCGCGCCGAGTTCCAGCGGGCGCTGGCCGAGCGGGGTGGCGAGGGTGTTGTCGACGGCCACGAGGGTGCCGCCCGCGTGGGCCGCCTCGGCCAGGCGCCGGATGTCGCAGACGTCGAGCCCGGGGTTGGACGGGGTCTCGATCCACAGCAGCCGCGTCCCGCCGAGCGCGGCGAGCTGTGCGTCGCCGCCGGTCGGGGCCGTGCGGACCTGGACGCCGTACGCCTCAAGCTGTTCCCGGACCAGCGGCAGCGCCTGGTAGCCGTCGTCGGGCAGGACGACCGTGTCGCCGGCGCGGGTCTGGGAGAGGAGGACGGCGGAGACGGCGGCCATGCCGGAAGCGAAGACGACCGTGTCCACCCCGTCCTGGCCGGGCGCCTCAAGTTCTCCGATGGCTCGTTCCAGCAGGGTCCAGGTCGGGTTGGTGTCGCGGCCGTAGGTGTACGGACCTTCGACGTCGCCAGGGAGGTGGAAATGGGCAGCGAAGACCGGCCCGGGCAGGGGCGGTTCGTTCTTGACGGGGTCGGGAAGTCCGGCGCGGACGGCCCGGGTGCCGTCGCCCGGCCGGACCGCCTCGGTGGGGGCGCCGCGGTCGCCGTCGTGCTGGTCGCGGTCGGGGTCGTTCATGCGTTGTTCAGTCCTTGTCCGGCAGGGCCATGTTCACGGCCCAGGACACGACGGAGATGATCAGGCCGCCGATCAGGGCGCTCCAGAAGTTCTCCACGTCGAAGCTGAGGTCCAGCTGCTTGGCCAGCCACGAGGTCAGGAGCAGCATCAGGGCGTTCACGACGAGGGTGAACAGGCCGAGGGTGATGATGAACAGGGGCAGGGAGAAGAGCTTCACCACCGGCTTGACGAAGAAGTTCACCACGCCGAAGACCAGTGCGACCAGGACCAGCGTCAGGGTCCTGCGGCCCAGGGAGCTGCTGTGGTCGTCGAGGGTGATGCCGGCGACCAGCCAGATGGCCACGGCGAGGGCTGCCGCGTTCGCGAGCGTCTTGACTACGAAATTCGTCATGTGTCTGATCGTGGCAGAGAAGATCCCCGTGGAACATGCGCAGATCAGCGGATGACGGGGAGCCTGACGAACACGAGGGGCACGACACGATGAAGGCCTTCCGGCTGGACGAGCTTGAGGCGGAGCGGCTCGCGAACGACGGCGCCTACCTGCAGTTCCTGCGCGAGCGGAACATGTCGGTGGGGCTGTACGCCCTCGATGCCGGCCAGAGCGACCCACAACAGCCGCACGGCCAGGACGAGGTGTACTTCGTGGTGAGCGGCCGTGCCTCCATCACGGTGGGCACGGAGACGACGGCGGTGGCCCGCGGCAGCGTGGTCTACGTTCCGGCGGGAGTCCCCCACAAGTTCCACCACATCACCGAGGACCTCAAGGTGCTCGTGGTGTTCTCGCCGCCGGAGGCGTAACGGCCCCTGTGGACGGAGGGCCGGGACCCCCGCCCCCTAGGGGGCGGATCAGGGGACTGCGGGGGCTCGCGGGCCCCCGGCCCCGTCCGCGGACTCCTAGCATCGAGAGCAGGAAGTCACGGACGAGGAAGAGGAAGAGGTCGAGGACATGGACGGCATCCGCGAGACACTGGCAGGCATGCCCTGGTGGGTGAAGTGGGTCGCCATCCCGCTTCTGGTGGTCTTGGTGTTCGGCGGCGTCATCACCAGCATCCTCAGCGCGCTGATCGGCTTCGTCTTCGACGTGCTGCTGTTCGTCGCTCTCGTGGGCGCCCTGGTCTTCTTGGTGAAGAAGTTCAGTGGGAACGGGACGAAGTCCTCGTCCAACGAGTGGTAGGTCCCTGCCCGGTGACCGCGGACTAACCCAGGTGGGCGAACATGAGGTGCGAAACCCCTCACACCGCTGGAATCGGCGGATAGAGTGGCAATCTGTGCCGATCCCTGGGCACCGAACGCCGGTAGATCCGCTCTGCCCTGCGGTGATGTCTAGCACCAGCCGAGCACGACCCCCAGGAACACGGACCGTGCGGGGGCGGCCCCCGCACGGCGGGTCACTCCGAGGCCCGCTGCCACGCCTGGGGGTGAGCTTTGTCTTCGCTTCACAACGCCGGTGTGCCGACGCTGATCGGGTCGGTGCAGAGGGCGCTGAGGCTGCTCGAAGCGGTGGGTTCCCACAGTGAGGGAGCCCCGGCGAAACAACTGGCCCGCGAGGCCGGGCTCCCCCTTCCCACCGCGTACCACCTGCTGCGCACTCTCACTCACGAGGGCTATCTGCGCCGTGAGGGCGGGGTGTTCGTCCTTGGCGACGCCGCCGGGCGGCTGGCACGTGCCGGACTGCAGCAGAAACGTCGCAGCATGATCCTCGAATCACTGGCCCACTTCCGCGACGCGGTCGGCGCCCCCGTCTACTTCGCGGTGTTCCGCGAGGGTGAGATCGAGGTCGTCGGTGTCTCCGACACCCCAGCCACCCCGGCCTGCGAGGAGTGGGCCGATTTCCGCGAGACCGGCCATGCGCACGCCATCGGACAGTGCCTGCTGGCGCAGCTCGACGAGGAGACGCGGAAGGACTACTACGACCGCCACCCCGTCGGTCCCCTCACCGCATACACGGTCCGGGACCAGCGTGCGCTGGAACGCCGGATTGCGTCCCTCGGCCGGATGCAGCCGGTTACGGAGCGTCAGGAGTATGTGCTCGGCACGGTATGCGCGGCGATCCCCATCACGGCCGGCGATACGGCCGCAACGATGGCCATTTCCCTTCCCTTGCATCAAGAAGACCGATTGCGCTCTGCGGTTGATCGACTGCGGA
Source organism: Streptomyces sp. NPDC044571 (assembly GCF_040647115.1). Taxonomy (NCBI): domain Bacteria; kingdom Bacillati; phylum Actinomycetota; class Actinomycetes; order Kitasatosporales; family Streptomycetaceae; genus Streptomyces; species Streptomyces sp. NPDC044571. Next base: position 4,172 of record NZ_JBEZBN010000069.1, on the reverse strand, counting down.
GTGAAGTAGGCGCGCTGTTGAGCACCCTCTCGTTCTCTATCAGTATCTGAAATCTCACTCCTTGTGATCCGCCAGCGCTTACACCACCCTTGTCAAGAGGTCCCTGGGGATCATTCCTGGCCACTTCCACTACAGCGGGGTAGGCAATGCGCGAGTCGGTACAGGCAGAGGTCATGATGAGCTTCCTCGTTTCCGAGGAGCTCTCGTTCCGGATCCCAGTGGAGCTCGGGTACGACGCCCGTGATCCCTATGCCGTACGCCTGACCTTCCACCTCCCCGGAGACGCCCCCGTGACCTGGGCGTTCGGCAGAGAGCTGCTCCTCGACGGCATCAACAAGCCCTGTGGCGACGGAGATGTGCACATCGCCCCCATCGACCCCGACGAGCTGTCAGACGTCCACATCCGTCTCCATGTCGGGCCCGACCGCGCCCTGTTCCGCGCCGGTGCGGCGCCGCTCGTCGCCTTCCTCGACCGCACCGACCGGTTGGTTCCCCTCGGCCAGGAGCGCAGCCTCGGCGACTTCGAGGGTGACCTCGACCAAGCGCTCGGCAAGATCCTCGCCGAGGCCCAGCAGAACGAGCGGAACGCCGGCTGACCTTTCGCGGCAGCGGTGTTCAGCGCTTGCGGCGCCGGCCCCGGCCCGTGCGGACCGGCCCCGAGGCCGCCGCACCGGCCGGGGGCCCCGGCCGGTCGGCGGACACGACCAGTGCCGCCAGCGCCGTGGTGACCGGAACCGAGGCCACCAGGCCGATGGACCCCACGAGGGTACGGACGATCTCCTCCGCGACGAGCTCGCTGTTGGCCACCGAGCCCATGCTGCTGTTCGCGATCGAGAACAGCAGCAGCAGGGGCAGCGCGGCGCCTGCATAGGCGAGGACCAGGGTGTTGACCACCGAGGCGATGTGGTCGCGACCGATCCGGATGGCCGCCCGGTACAAGGCACGTGACCCCATGGACGGGTCTGCCTGGTGCAGTTCCCAGACGGCCGAGGTCTGGGTGACCGTCACATCGTCGAGCACGCCCAGGGATCCGATGATGATGCCTGCGAGCAGCAGGCCGCTCATGTCGATGGCGGGGTAGAGCCCGTGGATCAGTCCGGTGTTGTCGTCCGTGTTCCCGCTCAGGAACGCCCAGTCGATGAAGAGTGAGCCCAGCAGCCCGATCAACAGCAGTGAAACCAGCGTGCCGAGCACGGCGACCGAGGTCCGGGCGGTCAGTCCGTGACACATGTAGAGCGCGATGAGCATGATCGCGCTGGCGCCGATGACCGCGACCACCAGCGGGTTGGAGCCCTGCAGGATTGCCGGAAGGATGAAGAGCGTCAGCACTCCGAAGCTGACCACCAGTGCGATCAGTGCGAACACACCGCGCATCCGGCCGACGACGACCACCGCCACGGCGAAGAGCCCGGCCAGCAGGGCCAGCGGGAGCTTGCGGTTCACGTCGATCACGGAGTACTGGAGATCCCGCGGCGCGTCCGGGGCGTAGGCCACGACCACCTCCTGGCCGTCCGCCAACTGCCGTGGCGCGCCCGGCTGGACGATCTCGATGAACGTGCGGCCCTTTTCCGGACCGGTGCCGACCTCGACGGTGGCTTTCTTGCACTGCCCGGTCTGCGCGGCCTGCGCCTCCCGGCCCTCCGGGGTGGAGGTGTTGCCGGTCGGAGGCACCTGCGAGACGTTCACCGATTTGCAGTCGACCTGTTCGAGGGCGACGACCTTGCCCTGCTGGGTCTGGCGGTCGAAGCCCACTCCGGAACGCTCGTGGGCGGGGGCGCCGCCCGGCCAGAGCACCGCCATGCCGATGAAGACCGCGGCCGCGAAGGGGATCAGTACGGCTGCGATGACCCGGCGCAAATGGCGGGAGACGGGAGCCGCCGGTCCGTGGCCGTGGCTGTGCCCATGGCTGTGCCCGGAACCGGGGGAAGGCCCGTGCGCATGCCCCGGACCCGCGTGCGCGTGGTCCGGGTGGCCGGAGGGCTCTGGCAGATCGGCGGGGGGCTGCGGCGAGGACGTCACCGGCCGATCATCGCAAGAGTTGAGGGGGCCCACTGTTCAGCACGCCACAGATGACGCTAGCGTGGGGGCACCTTTGCACAACGCGGGAGCTCGGAGCACCGGGCTGAGAGGACGCTGATCACCGTACGCGCGCAGTACAGGCGTACGGGAAGAGGCTGCGTCGACCGCCGAACCTGTTACCGGGTAATGCCGGCGTAGGGAGATCAGGTCTCATGACCATTCAGGACGCACGCACGCCTGCCGTCAGTCAGGACGCCGACGGCCAAATCGAGCGCCAGCCGGGCTGGCACAAGGGGTACGTGGCGGGCTCCCGCCCCGACATCCGGGTGCCGGTCCGCCAGGTCCACCTCACCAACGGCAAGGACGTCACGCTCTACGACACGTCCGGGCCGTACACCGATCCCCAGATCGAGACCGATGTACGCCGCGGCCTGCCGCCGCTGCGGGAGAACTGGATCATCGGCCGCGGTGACACCGAGGAGTACGCGGGCCGCCCCGTCCGCCCCGAGGACGACGGCATCAAGCACACCTCGCCGCGCGGTGGCCTCAAGAACCTCGACGCGGTCTTCCCGGGCCGCCCCCGCCAGCCCCGCCGGGGTCGCGACGGCGCCGCCGTCACGCAGCTCGCCTACGCCCGCCGCGGCGAGATCACCCCGGAGATGGAGTACGTCGCCATCCGGGAGAACGTCTCCCCCGAGGTGGTCCGCGAGGAGATCGCCGCAGGGCGCGCCGTGCTTCCTGCGAACGTGAACCACCCGGAGATCGAGCCGATGATCATCGGCAAGCGCTTCCTGGTGAAGGTCAACGCCAACATCGGCAACTCCGCGGTCACCTCCTCCATCGAGGAGGAGGTGGAGAAGATGACCTGGGCGACCCGTTGGGGTGCGGACACGGTCATGGACCTCTCCACCGGACGCAACATCCACACCACCCGCGAGTGGGTGCTGCGCAACTCCCCGGTCCCGATCGGAACCGTGCCGCTGTATCAGGCGCTGGAGAAGGTCGACGGCAAGGCCGAGGACCTGACCTGGGAGATCTACAAGGACACGGTCATCGAGCAGGCCGAGCAGGGCGTCGACTACATGACGGTCCACGCAGGTGTGCTGCTGCCGTACGTGCCGCTGACGGCGCGCCGCAAGACCGGCATCGTTTCGCGCGGCGGTTCGATCATGGCGGCGTGGTGCCTCGCGCACCACAAGGAGAACTTCCTCTACACCAACTTCGAGGAGCTCTGCGAGATCCTCGCGATGTACGACGTCACGTACTCCCTCGGTGACGGCCTGCGGCCCGGGTCCATCGCGGACGCCAACGACGCGGCGCAGTTCGCCGAGCTGAAGACGCTGGGCGAGCTGAACACGATCGCCAAGCGGCACAACGTGCAGACCATGATCGAGGGTCCGGGCCACGTCCCGATGCACAAGATCAAGGAGAACATCGACCTCCAGCAGGAGATCTGCGAGGAGGCGCCGTTCTACACGCTCGGTCCGCTGACCACGGACGTCGCCCCCGCGTACGACCACATCACCTCGGGCATCGGCGCCGCGATGATCGCCTGGTGGGGCACCGCGATGCTCTGCTACGTGACGCCGAAGGAGCACCTGGGTCTGCCCAACCGCGACGACGTGAAGACCGGCGTTATCACCTACAAGATCGCGGCGCACGCAGCGGACCTGGCCAAGGGACACCCGGGCGCCCAGGAATGGGACGACGCCCTGTCGGACGCGCGGTTCGAGTTCCGCTGGGAGGACCAGTTCAACCTGGCCCTCGACCCGGACACGGCGCGCGAGTTCCACGACGAGACCCTCCCGGCCGAGCCGGCCAAGACCGCGCACTTCTGCTCCATGTGCGGTCCGAAGTTCTGCTCGATGAAGATCTCTCAGGACATCCGCCGTGAGCACGGCGGGGACCTGAAGGCCGAGGAGATCGAGGCGGGCATGGCGGAGAAATCCGCCGAGTTCGCGGCGAGCGGCAACCGCGTGTACCTGCCGCTGGCCGACTGATCCGAACGCTGACGTCGCGTCCGTGCGCTGCCGTCGCGCTGCACCGGGGAGAGGAGGGCGCCTTCACGGCGAAGGAGTACACCTGCTACTACGCACGGGTGCTCGACACCGACCTGCCGCTGGCGATCGACGTCGTCTGCGACATGCTCACCG
>NZ_JBEZBN010000068.1:0-30687 GCF_040647115.1 Streptomyces sp. NPDC044571 | reverse complement strand
GTGGTCTGGATGAACCAGGTCCACGGCATGGACGTGGCGGTGGTGTCCGGTCCCTGGGGGAGCGACGCCGAGATCCCGCCGGTGGACGCCGTGGCCGGGCCGCGCCGGGGCCTGCCGCCTCCGCCCGGCGCGGGGTCAGGCGGGGCCGCCCTTGCCCTCCGGGAACGTGCGGCCGAACTGCTCGTCCAGGACGGACAGCCGCCGCCAGTACTCGTCCTCGTCGATCTCGCCGGAGGCGAAGCGGCGGCCGATGATCGCGATCGGCGAGTTCTCCCCGTACGAGCGGCCCGTCGCCGCCCACGGCCCGCGCGGGCCGCGACCGCCGCGCCACACGGTGCGGCGCAGGAGCGTGACGACGCCGATGACGACGGCCGCCCAGACCAGCGGGAAGAAGAGGATCCACGGGCCGGGCCCGTCGTATGCCAGGGTGTTCATCTCGGTTCAGCTCCTCGGACGTGTTCGCCGTGTCGCCCGTCGTGCAGCGACACTCCGAGACTGGCTCCGCGGGGGTGCCCGGCGCGTCGTACGGCCGACGGCACTGCGCGTACCACCGGTGGAGTAGCCGGGGCCCGGGCCGGAGTCCCTGCGGTAGCCGCTGCCGGAGCCGCCTACGGGCCGGGACCGGAGTCAGCCGAGCCAGCCGGGCCGGACCAGGCCCGACTCGTACGCCAGGACCACCAGCTGGGCCCGGTCGCGGGCGCCCAGCTTGACCATGGTCCGGCTCACGTGCGTCTTCGCCGTCAGCGGGCTGACCACCAGGCGCCGGGCGATCTCCTCGTTCGACAGGCCCAGTCCCACCAGCGCCATCACCTCGCGCTCCCGCTCGGTCAGCCGGGCCAGTTCCGCGGCTGCCGCGGGCGCCTTCGAGCGGGCGGCGAACTCGGCGATCAGGCGGCGCGTCACCCCGGGCGAGAGCAGCGCGTCGCCCCCGACCACCGCCCGCACCGCGCGCAGCAGTTCCTCCGGCTCGGTGTCCTTGACCAGGAACCCGGAGGCCCCGGAGCGGATCGCCTCGAAGACGTACTCGTCGAGCTCGAAGGTGGTGAGCATGACCACCTTGACCCCGGCCAGCGCCTGGTCTCCCGTGATGGTGCGGGTGGCGGCCAAGCCGTCGAGCACCGGCATCCGGATGTCCATCAGGGCGACGTCCGGGCGCAGTTCGCGGGCCAGGCGCACGGCTTCGGCGCCGTCGGCCGCCTCCCCCGCCACCTCGATGTCCGGCTGTGCGTCGAGCAGTGCCCGAAAGCCGGCCCGTACGAGCTGCTGGTCGTCGGCGAGCAGAACGCGGATCACCGGTCCTCCCTCGGGGCCGGGCTCCGCAGCGGAAGCCGGGCCCGCACACGGAACCCGCCGTCCGGGCGGGGTCCGGCCTCGACGGTGCCGCCCAGGGACGCGGCGCGCTCGCGCATGCCGATCAGCCCGGTGCCGCTGCCGCCGGCGTCGCCGCCGGTGGCGGGTCCGTCGTCGTCCACGCACAGCTCCAGCGCGTCCGCCCGCCGGCCGATGCGGATACGGGCCGTCCGGGCACCGGAGTGGCGCACCACGTTGGTCAGGGCCTCCTGCAGGATCCGAAAGGCGGCGAGGTCCGCACCGGGCGGCAGCCCCCGGCCCTCGGCTTCGCCCTCCACGGAGACCGTGAGCCCGGCCGAGGCCGCCTGCCCGACCAGCTCGGGCAGCCGGTCCAGTCCCGGGGCGGGGGTGCGGGGGGCCTCGCCGGGGGCGCGCAGGGTGTCCAGGACCTGCCTGACCTCGCCGAGCGCCTCCTTGCTGGCCGCCTTGATGGTGGTGAGCGCGGTGCGGGCCTGCTCCGGGTCCGTGTCGAGCAGGGCCAGGCCGACGCCCGCCTGCACGTTGATGACGGAGATGCTGTGGGCCAGTACGTCGTGCAGCTCGCGGGCGATCCGCAGCCGCTCCTGGTCCACCCGGCGCCGCTCGGCCGCGGCCCGCTCGGCGCGGTCCCGGGCCCACTGCTCCCGGCGTACGCGGACCAGTTCGGAGGCGGCGAGCACGGCGATCGCCCAAGCGGTGACGGCTCCCTCGGGCGCCCAGGGGGCCGGGCCGTCGCCCGGGGGCGGGAGCCGGAGGTACAGCCAGTGGCCGATCAGCAGGTGCCCGGCCCACAGCCCGCCCACCGCCGCCCAGGCGGCGTGGCGGTGCCCGGCGACGACGGCGGCCAGGGCGGCGAGGGCGACGCTGACGAAGACGGGGCCGTAGGGGTATCCGCCGGCGAGGTAGGCCAGCGTGACCGCGCAGACCCCGTACAGCACCGGCACGGGGTGGCGGTGGCGCAGGACCAGCAGGGCGGGCCCGAGCAGGAGCAGGAGCCGCCCGAGCACGCCCAGCGGCTCCCGGCCGGCCTGCACCTGCTGCGCCCACCCGCTGCCGGCCTGCGCGAAGACGGCGACGAGCAGCGCCGACCGCCACGGCAGCCGCCCCGCCGAGTCCTGCCCCCCGTGCCGCTCCGCCATGGGGCCACGCTAGACGGCGCGGCCCGCGCCGTCGTCCCCCGGACGGGGCGTCCCCCCGTACTCCCCCGGGAGTACGGGGGGCGCGGCGTGGCACCCATGGCGGACGGCTCCACGCGCCGTCCCGCGACAGTGGTGGCCGCCACCATGGGCCGGTGCGCCCCTCCTGCCTAGTGTTCGAGCCATGACGAGCCAACTTCCTTCCCTGCGGGAGCGCGTGGCGCTGGTGACCGGCGGCGGCAGCGGTATCGGCCGGGCCTGCGCGATCGCCCTGGCCGAGGCGGGCGCCACCGTGCACGTCGTCGACATCGACGTGGAGTCGGCCGAGGCCGTCGCCGCCCTCGTCGGCGGACGGGCCCACGGGGCCGACCTGGCCGACCCGGCGGCCGTCCGGGGGCTGCCGGCCGGGGTGGACATCCTGGTCAACAGTGCGGGCCTGCAGTACGTGGCCCCCCTCACCACGTTCCCGGTCGAGCGTTTCGCGCGGATCCAGCAGGTGATGGTCACCGCGCCGTTCCTGCTGCTGCGCCACGTGCTGCCGCACATGTACGCGGGCGGGTGGGGCCGGGTGGTGAACATCTCCAGCGTGCACGGCCTGCGCGCCAGCGCCTTCAAATCGGCCTACGTGGCGGCCAAGCACGCCCTGGAGGGGCTGAGCAAGGTCGCGGCGATCGAGGGCGCCCCGTACGGGGTGACGAGCAACTGCATCTGCCCCGGCTATGTCCGCACGCCTCTGGTCGAGGCACAGATCGAGCAGCAGGCCGCCGCGCACGGCATCAGTGCCGAGGACGTGCTCTCGGAGGTGCTGCTGACGCGGTCGGCGATCAAGCGCCTGATCGAGCCCGAGGAGGTCGCGGCGGCCGCCGTGTGGCTGTGCGGGCCCCACGCCGACTACCTCACGGGTGCCTCCCTGCCGCTGGACGGCGGCTGGGGCGCGGCCTGACCGCCGGACCGCGACAAATCGGCCATCATGGGTCTGGAATGCCCGAGCCGAGGAGGGCGCGATGAGGCATCGCAGTGTCGCGGACATGATGACGCCCACCGCCGTCACCGTGCAGCGGGGGACCACCTTCAAGGAGATCGCCCGGCTGCTCGGCGAGTTCCGGATCACGGCCGTTCCGGTCCTGGACGACGACGGCCGTCCCGTGGGCGTGGTCTCCGAGGCCGACCTGCTGCACCGGTACGGCGAAGGCAGCGGCGCCGAGACCGCGGAGGGCCTGATGAGCAGCCCCGCGATCACCGCCCGCCCCGAGTGGAGCGTGGTCCGCGCCGCGCGGCTGATGCGGCAGAAGCAGGTCAAACGGCTGCCGGTGGTGGACCGGGAGAACCGGGTCATCGGAGTGCTCAGCCGCAGTGACCTGCTCCAGCTGTTCCTGCGCCGCGACCGTGCCATCCAGGAGGAGATCCTGGAGGACGTCCTCACCCGTACCCTCCGGCTGCGGCCGTCCGACCTGACGGTCGAGGTGCGCGACGGCCTGGTGACGCTCAGCGGGACCGTCCCGCGGGCGAGCCTCGTCCCCGTCGTGGTGCGGCTGTGCCAGAGCGTCGACGGGGTGGTGGACGTGGTCGACCGGCTGGCGTACGCGGACGACGACGGGACGGACGCGACCGAGGGGACCGACGCAACCTAAGGGGTGTCCCGCAGCCGGCGGCCCGCGAAGTGCCGCTCCAGGGCGCCCCGCGCTCGGCATACGGCCCCAGGGTGAGGGGGCCCCGTGGCGCAGGAGGCCGAGAGCGACGAAGTGAGCCGGCCGGCTTTTCGCCCGCCGCGCCGATTGCACAGTGGGCTGCTTCGTCAAGTCCCGCGTTTCCGTGCCGTGACCGCAGGCCGGTCGGTGGGGCGCAATGGAGTGATCGGTTGACGCCGAAAGACGGCTGACGGGCCAACGCCCCACCGAATTCCACGACCTCTCCTGAGGAGCCCTCCCCCATGACCGCCACCACCCGGACCCGACGTGTCGTCCCCCTCCCCGAACAGAGGGTGCCAGGCATGTCGAACACAAGATCAAAAGTATCCAGGGCGTCAAGCCCAACCGACAGAGCCCTCCTTCGCCTCTATCAATCGATTTACATCACAGCGGCCGGAGTGCTCGTTCTCGTCGCAGTTGCTGCCGCATCGATGGCGGTCGCCGATCTGCAGCCCTGGATCTTCGGGCCTCTCGCGGCAGTGGCGGGCTCGACTCTTGTGCTCGCATACCGTAAACGACATCGAGAATTCTGCTCGCGGCAACACATACCGGGCCCGAAGCCCGCCTTCTTCATGGGAAATCTGGCGGATCTTCTGGCGTTCGGTCAGGGGCACCGGGATCTGGCCTTGCGGGGGTTGCACGAAGAATACGGGCCGATCGTCCGAATTCACCTGGGGTGGGGTTCCCGCCCTTATGTTTCCGTCAATACGGCATCCAAGAACCTCCATCAAAGATCTTTCGACTCCAACCGGCAAGCAGATGGAACCGTTCTCCCCATCAGCATGATGGGGATGCCCGGCGGGGAAGAGCTCCAAAGCCACCGACGCTCGATCGGCGGCCTCCTCAACAGGCAGGCACTAGGCCATTTCAAGCAGGAAGCAGACGCATTCGCCGTTCAGTTCACCGAGAGGAACGGAGCGAACGGGGCAGGGAATCCCGACAGCCCGACGGCCCTCCTCCGTGAAGTGCAAAGCTGGAGCGCCAACGCTCTGGGACGTCTACTGTTCGGGACATCCTGGCGTCTTCCCGATCTCCCCAGGTACCTGGATTGCCTCGGGCGGATCGAAGAAGAGATCGGCTACCGCACTTTCCATCCGCCCTTCCGCCGCTTCATCTTCCTGCACCGCACCGTTCAAACCCGATCCGCGTACAGATATCTGGCTTCAACCCTGAGTTCGATGTCGGATAGTCGAGGATGCCCTTTCGCCACCAAGAGCACCGGAGAAAATCGCGCAACCGTCGCCGAACGAATAATGAACGAAGGTGGCTGGAAGCGGCGACAGAAGATCGAAGAATTGATGTCGCTCGTACTTGGCGGTACCGACGCCATGACGTACGCCATCACCCAATCCCTCATCGAACTAGCGCACAATCCGGAAATTCAGCGCAAAGTACAGGACTCCTGGACTCCTACAGGGGACGGGGATCGCAGTGACAACAAGGCGGCGTCAGAGATGGTGCGGGCGGTGTTCTACGAGACGCTGAGACTTCACCCCCCGGTTCCGTTCAGCTCCAAGCGTTCAGATCGACTCGATGTCGAAGCGGGCGGGATCCTCGTACCAGCCGGAACGAATCTCCTTTGGGCAAAAGCGGCGATCGGCGTCAACCCGGAAATATTCGATGACCCGCTCCGATTCGATCCGAGCAGGTTCGAGGAGGGGGCCAGCTTGGCAGACTTCTTGCCGTTCGGCGCCGGTCCCCGCCATTGCATCGGCAGTCAGGCTGCAGAACAACTCTGCATTGCTCTCTTGTCCCACATTCTCAGAGCATTTTCTGTGGAACCGGTCGACGACGCAGACATGACCCTCACTGCGAAAGTTGCCGTTGCTCCTTCATGCATTCCCGTGAGACTCCAGCCGCTTCTGAACTTTATTGAGTGATGCCCTGGCGCGGGGCCTGGATCGTCTTCGAGGACGAGGCTGGGCAATCGATGACTCCGCCGCGTGCCAGGACGTGGGGTCGATCGGCCAGACCCCCAGGGCTTCGGCGTAGTCGGATGATGCCCGGTTTCTGATCATCCGAGGCCGAGGAGCGCGAGCGGTCGTTGGGGGTCGCGAGCGTTGCGGCGGAGGGCGGCAGCGATGTTGGTGACGCCGGAGCGTTTCAGGATGCCGATGGCGAGGTTGCGCCACGTGGCCATCGCCCGGGGTGCGTTGCCGGTCCGCAGTTGGGAGGCGTCCCCGGCGAAGGTGGTGTCGCGGACGTGGTGCAGGGACTCAAAGCCGCAGTGGCCGCGGACCAGCCGGGCGAGCCGGGCGAGCCGCGCGGGGGACGCCTGCTCGGCGGTCAGGCTGGTGACGGCGTAGATCGTCTTGACGGTGGTCTTGCCGGTCTTGCGGCAGGTACGGCGGCGCTTGATCTGGATGGCCTGCCGGGCGCCGGGGAACAGCAGCCTGTTCACGGTGGCGACCTCGATCCGGCGGATCTCGCAGCGCCCGAGGCCGGTCTCCGTCGTCCGACCCAGAAGCGGGATGTCCCGCCAGGGAAGCGACTTGAGCTGCTTGCGGAGACTCTTCTGGTTGCCCTTGACGATCACGATGTAGTGGGCCTTCCGGCCGAGGAGGTAGCCGGCGTGCTCGCGTGGGGTGTGCAGCGCGTCGCTGGTGACCACCGTCCCGGCGAGGTCGGCGACGGTGTCGAGCAGGGGCTGGAAGCAGGTGATCTCGTTCGTTTTCTCGCCGACGTACAGCTGGGCCAGGACCAGGCCGCTGGTGTGCTCCATGGCTGCCAGGAGGTGGATCTTGCGGCCCTTCGCCCTGGCCGCGCCGCGCAGGCTTTTGCCGTCCACCGACCTTCCGCGCAGGTCAGCGCCACCGCTCGGTTGCGGGCGGCGGTCGGCGAGCCAGCGGCCGACCGCCCGGTCCAGCGCGTCTGCATCGAGGCGGGCGAGCAGTCGGCGCACGGCGGACTCGGAGGGCGCCAGACGCCGCGGCAGCAGCGAATCGGGCCGGACGCCGAGCTGGTCCAGCACATGGAACGGGGCGTCGGCGATCCACTCACCGACCGCCACAAGCGAGGTCACCCCTGCCAGCACCGCGCACGCTGTCAGCGCGAGCACGACCGCCAGCGCATGCCGCACGCCGCGCGGATCGCGCGGGTCGGGCACCTCCGCGAGCCGTTCCAGCAGCCCCGGAACCTCCTGGAGGCCGGGATCGGGCTGCCGGCGGAGCTGGTCAAAGGCGGACGGGATCAGCGATGGTGCGTCGGCAGGCACGGTCTTCCAGTCGGATCACGGGGTGTCGAGAACTCCATGATCTTGGAAGCCGTGCCTGCTTCCGTTCCCGTAGCCACCTGCCCGACAAACCATCATGAACCGGACGCCACACGATACGCCGAAGCCCTGCCCTGCCAACGGGCAAGATCACGATCTGCGGCAGGAGTACTACGAAGTGAAGCCGACTCCCCGTTCGGCGAATATCCTCATCGCCTCACCCAGGAATTCCACCATCCTGGGATGGTAGGAGTTGTGAAACTCCCTCATGGCGTCGTCTTCCGCATAGAAGAGTGCCATCCCGACGTACGCTTGCCTGCTGGGGGCGTAAAATCGGCAGGCTATGCCGAAATGCCGGCCGACGAGCTCCTGGATCTGGGGATCCCCAGGCAGGGAGCCGTCCAGGCAGGCCGCGATCTCCCGGTACAGCACGTCCCAGTCCTGGTGGACCTGAGGCCTGTCAACGTGCTCCCAGTTGTTGGTCTCGGCAAGGCTCTTCGCCTGCTCTTCGGCCAACGACCGACGACACTCTTCCTCGTACAGATTCCCCATGGCACCAATTCTCTTGTCCGGCTGTTGATCCAGGCGGAACGGTGACATAGGCCCACCGGATCGGCAAGCTATTTATTTGAGCGGCTCAGTCGATTCGTCAAGGGCAGCCAGAAGAGTCTCCGCATGCAGCTCAAGTCACTTCCCTGGCGGGACATCCCGCTCCTGGGTCGGACGAAGGAAACCGGCCATGGGCGCTGCGAGATCCGCCGGATCAGGTCGCCACCGTGAGCAACCTGCTGTTCCCCGGCGCCCGCCAGGCCATCCAGATCAAGCGCCGCCGCACCGACCGCAAGACCGCAAAGGCCACCATCAAGACCGTCTACGCGGTCACGAGTCTCACCGCCCACCAGGCCGCCCCGGCCCAGCTTGCGAAGCTGGTCCGCGGCCACTGGAGCAGCGAGTCCCTGCACCACGTCCGCGACACCACCTTCGCCGAGGACGCATCCCAACTGCGGACCGGCAACGCGCCACGCGCGATGACCGCCTGGCGGAACCTCGCCATCGGCGCCCCGAGGTTGAACGGCGTCACCAACATCGCCACCGCCCTCCGCCGCAACGCCCGTGATCCACGACGCCCACTGGCCCTCCTCGGCCTCGCGTGATCACAAAACGGACATCAGGTGACTACGCCGAAGCCCTGGCCAGACCCCGGGGGGCTCACCGTGTTCCAGCTGCCCACCTACGCGCCGGATCTCAGCCCCCAGGAGGAGGGCGTCTGGTCGCTGGTCAAGCGCGACATCGGCGACCTCGCCGCTGCCAACCTCGGCCAGATCACCCGAGCAGTGAACGCTCTCCGCCAGCAAGACCGGTCGGCCATGTCGCCGCTTACGACACCGCCAGCCCAAGCTCAGTAGCCCAGCCTCGGACAAACGGTCCGTCAGGTGCTCAGGCAGCGGCTTCGCCGGGGTCCTCGTCCTCCGGGTTCAGGAAGAACCACCGGCGGACCAAGGTGTAGCCGGGTGGGAGTTCGTTGCCCGTCAGTTCCCTGTACCGCGCCTTGGCCGCCTCGCTGGCCTGCTGACCGGTGGGGAGCCTCCGAAGGAAGGGGTCGCGGTCAGGGTCAAGGGCGGACTGACGAGGTTCGTTCGGGGCTACACGGTCAGAGACCGGTTCCCAATCCCCGATGTCCTCGGCGTCGTACCACTCGCCGTCCTGCCGCTCGTAGCGATGGGCGGCCACGACCAGGCCCACGGCCAGAGTTACACCGAGGGCGACGCGAATCTTCGGCTTGTGCCTCGCGTACCAGTTCTTCGCGGTCTCGGCGAAGGAGGTGGGCTCGCTGTCCTCGGGGGGCTCGCCGGGCATGAGGTCGGTCACCCACATAGATCTATCGAACCCACCCTTCACCTGTCAGGCAATCACCCGACATCGCCCCATCAAGTGCAGTACTGGACGTGTACTCGTGATGTCGGGCCGGCGAGGTGGGGGGTATCTGACGCTCCGTGGGCCGACTGGCCGGTTACTGCGGATCGACACGGCGGGCCGGTGGCCGCGAGACCGGACAGATGGCGAGACGATCTCCCGCTTCCGAGGAGGCCCAGGCTGTTCTCTTCGACTCCGGTGGGGTGCTGATGCGTCCGATCGGCGCCCGGTGGAACCCGCGGGCCTCCTTGTCCTCGACCCCCGACTCCGACGACTACCACCGCGTGTTGCTTCGCAACCTCGGGACGGAGCCCACCCCACAGCTCCTGGCCGACCTGCGCCGCGAAGTCCCCGCGGACAGAGTGCTGGAGCTGTACCCGGACGCGAGGGAGACCCTGGAGGAGCTGAGCCGGCGACAGGTGCGGATGGCCGTGGTCTCCGATGCCTGGCCCGACCTGCCCGACCTGCACGCGGCACTGGGCATCCACCACTTCTTCGAGGCATACGCGATCTCCGCCGAACTGGGCTGCAACAAGCCGGATCCGCGCATCTACCACCACGCCAGCACCGCGCTTGGCCTGACACCTCCGCGATGCCTGTTCATCGACGACGATCCCGACCTGTTCCAAGCTGCCATTGAGCTCGGCTACGCGGGGCGCGCGATCAACCGTGACTCCCCGCTCCCGGACGTTCCTCCCGTTCCGTCCATCGCAACTTTGACGGAACTGCTGGAGCTTTTCTGACCAGGCTTCACTCAAAGGCCTGGAGGGGGGAGCCCGGTAGCAGCGCCGACGTCCGCCTGGCCCCGCGGGCAGGAAGACGAGCCGAGCCGGGCCCTCTGCAACACCCTTCAGCCCTCGGCGACGTCCAGCCAGCCCGCGTAGGGCTTGAGGGACCCCTGGGGGGTGAGGGCGCCGGTCGCGCCCATGTCCCCGAGGGCGGTCCGCTTCAACTGGTCCGCCATGTTCTCCATGGCCCGCGCGACGGCGAGTTCGTCGCCGATCTCCGGGACGTCCGGGTCCTGGGGGTTGCGGCGGGCGGTGCCCTGTCCGGTCAGTTTCGTGGAGCCGTTGTCGAGTTCGAGCCGGGCCTTCGTGGTGCGGTCCTCCTCGGAGACCTGGAGGCGGACCTTCCACTCGGCGGTGTGCGACATGGCGTGCCTCCCGGGTGCTAGTGGCCGTGGTACAGGCGGTCGAGGTCGACCAGCATGACGTCGCCCCGGGTCTGCGCCGCGCGCAGTTCCGGGCTGAAGCCGGAGCCGCCGTAGAGGGCGGGGCGGACCCGGCCGGTGTCCTCGCCCGCGGCGGCGGCCGCGTCGACCAGGCGGTGCAGTCGCCGCAGGTGTTCGATGTCCATGCCCACGCGCAGCCGGGCGAGCCCGATGGAGAGGAGCCGCTCGGGTCCCCGGCCGTCGTGTCCGCGGACGACGACTTCGGCGGCGTGCGCCTCGGGGGAATCCGGGTCGCTCGGGAGCGAGCCGTACGCGGCCGTGGTCCGCGCGGCGCCGAAGGTGGCGGGGGCGGCGAAGTGCTCGGCCCAGTACCGGCAGATCTGGGCGAAGCACTCCTCGGCGATCCGCGAGAAGTCCGCCCGGGCGCTCTGCCAGACCGCCGCGGCCTCCTCGCTCTCCAGAGCCGTTCTGCGCGGGCGCACCACGGCGTGTTCGAAGGCCAGCAGGGGGTCGGCGATGCGGTGGCGGACGAGGCCCGGCCGGAATCCGTCGGGCTGCGACAGCAGCATGCCGTGGTCCCGCAGCAGGGTCAGGGCGCGGGAGGCGTCGGGGAGCTGCTGTCCCGCGTACGCGGCGATCTCGCCGTGGGTCGTGCAGCCCGACGCCAGTGCCGCCAGGACCGAGTGGCAGGCCCCGTGGCTTCCGTGTCCGGTCTCCTCGTCAACGAGGTGGCGGGCCTCGCGGAACAGCGGCGTCCGGGGATTGAGCACCGTCCGGCAGATCCAGCCGTCGAAGTCCTCGGGCCCTCGCGGCACGTCGTCGTTCACGTAGTCGTACCGGTACGCGGGGGTTCCGCCCACGACCGCGTGGACACGCAGGGCGAGCGCGGGGTCCTCGATGCCCCACAGGCGCGCCACCGCGCGGAAGTCCAGCGGCTGGATCCGCAGCTCCAGCTCGGCGATGCTGCGCAGGGGGGAGCCCGCGAAGAGCCGGCTCATGACGGGTGCGGTCTCGCCGCCGAGCACCAGCCGGGTGCGGTTCTGCGTGGCGGAACCGGCCAGCCGCCGGAGCGCGCCGTGGATCACGGAGGGCAGGGCGGGGCTCGCCTCGACCAGGTCGGGGAAGGCGTCGATGACGACCGGCAGGGGTCTGGTGTCGCCGAGGGCGAGCAGCTCGTCCACCGCGTGCTTCCAGTCGGGCCACCGGCTGGGGGCCGCTGCCCGGCGGTAGCGCGCGTACTCCTCGCCGAGTCGGCGCAGGGAGTCCGCTTCGGTGGCCTCCTGCCCGCTGAAGTAGAAGCCTCCCGTGGCCCGGGCGAGCGCTTCCAGGAGCAGCGTCTTGCCCTGCCGGGGGCGTCCGGAGACCACGCACAGGCCCGGCCCGGTCTTGGGGTCCTGCGCGAAGGCGGTCAGGGCCGCCCATTCGTCGTCCCTGTCGAAGAGCCGCCGGGGTCGGGGAGTGCCTTCCGGTTCGCGTACCGGCGTTCGCTGTGGGTCTGCGGCGTTCACGCTGGGCACCTCCGCAAGCCGCTGAGGGATGCCTCCATTTTCGGCGGCTCGGCCGTTCCGCGCGCGCCCGCCGAAGATCAACATTCATCTGGAGGCCGGCAGAGATTTGCTACCGACCAGTAGACACGGGCGGCCGAGGGCCCGATTGTGGACGCGCACATGCCAAATCCGGCCACCGAGGAGCGCCCCCACATGCGCAGCACCCGCACCCGTATCCGCCCGCTCGCCGCCGCCACGGCCACCGCCGCGGCCGTCGCCGTCCTGGCGCTGGCGCCGACCGCGTCCGCCCGGCCGCTCACCGCCGACGCCACCGCCACCGCCACCGCGCAGCCCGCTCCCGCGGCGGCCCCGGCCGCGGTGAGCGCCTCCGCGCCCGGCGGCAACGCCTACCTGCTCGGCATCGACTACGGCACGTGGAGGCGCGACGTCGCCGCCGTCATCGACACCGCCCGCCCGTACGTCGAGCAGCGCATCGCCCGGTCCCCCGCCGGCGAGAAGCCCGCGATCGTACTCGACATCGACAACTCCTCGCTGGAGACGGACTTCCACTGGTTCTGGACCTTCCCGACCCCCGCGATCCCCGAGGTCCGCGAGCTGACCCGGTACGCCGACGCGCACGGCGTCGCCGTCTTCTTCGTCACCGCCCGCCCCGGCATCGTCTACTCGGTCACCGAGCACAACCTCAAGGCCGTCGGCTACCCGGTGTCGGGCCTCTACGTACGCGACCTGCCCGACCTGTTCAGTGCGGTCAGCACCTACAAGACGGCCAAGCGCGCCGAGATCGAGGCCCGCGGCTACACGGTCATCGCCAACATCGGCAACAACCAGAGCGACCTGGTGGGCGGCCACGCCGAGCGCACCTTCAAGCTGCCGGACTACGACGGCAAGCTCTCCTGACCCGCCGGCCCCGGCCGGCCCTCGGGCGTCCTCACCGGGGCCGCAGGACGAGCACGCCGTCGGCCTCCCGGTCGACCCGGGTGGCGAAGCGGTGACCGATCCGGTCCAGCACCGCCCCCAGCCAGGCGGAGTCCTCGGCCGAGGCGTGTTCCAGGCGCATGCGCCGCGCCTGGAGGGGGACGATCCGGACACCGGCCAGGGCGCCGGTGTCCGGCTCGACCGACACGAGGTACAGCGGACGCAGGTCGTCCCGGTAGCGCGCGTGGCCGCCGATCCCCTCGTAGTCGTCGATGAAGTCGCCGCAGCCGTGGAGGATCAGCCTGCCCCGGTACACCTCCAGCGGTCGCGGGTGGTGCGAGGAGTGCCCGTGGACGAGGTCCACCCCGCCGTCGACGAGGGCGTGGGCGAAGCCGATGTGGCCGGCGGGAACCTCGTAGCCCCAGTTCGACCCCCAGTGGATCGAGACGACGGCGATGTCGCCGGGCCGTTTCAGCTGCCGTACGCGCTCGATGATCCCGGCCGCGGCGGCGGCCGAGGTGTCGGGCAGCAGGTCCACGCCGCTGCGCTCGGCGCCCGCGGCCCACGGGTGCGGGATGCCGCTGGAGGGCAGACCGCACGAGAGGACCAGCACCCGGCCGCCGCCGGGGACCGTGAGGACCGCCGGCCGCCTCGCCTGCGCCAGGTCCCTGCCCGCGCCCGCCGTGGCGAGCCCCGCACCGGACAGCACCGCGAGGGTCTCCGTGAGCCCGCCGCGCCCGAAGTCCAGGACGTGGTTGTTGGCCAGGACGCAGACGTCGGGCCGGACCGCGGCCACACACGGCACATTGGCCGGGTTCATCCGGTAGTGGACGCCCTTCCCGGGAGCGAACGCTTCGCTGCGCGTGATGCTGGTCTCCAGGTTGACGATCCGGACGTCCGGCGCGGCCGCGTCCAGGACGGGGAGCGCCTCCCCCCACGGCCAGGCGGGGTCGACGGGACGGGGAATCGGCCCGTTCACCGCTTCGGCGAGCTCGACGTAGGCACGGGCGTCCCGGATCCAGGACTCCTGCAAGGCCGGTTCACCGGGGTGCGGAAGGATCTGGTCGACACCCCGGCCCGTCATCACGTCACCGCAGAGGAACAGCGTGACCGGCCGCCCGCGCATACTGCCAGGCTAGGACCTCTCCCCCCGGGGGCGTTGACCGGGCGTCGACCGGTGGCGTCGACCTGGCGCTCCCAAGATCAAGATCAGGGGCCGGTACGCGGTCACCAGACGGCCGGGCCTTCGGCCGGGACCGCCCGCGCGGCGCTGCGAACGTACCGGCGGCGGCCTCCAGTGCTACAAATGGATCGTGGCCCATCCTTGCAACCCGTGCCGGGGACGTCGGTGCGGTCACTGATCAGAAACCGCCCGCGGAGCGTCGCCCGACAGGTATTCGTCCTTCAGGTGGCGGTCGTGGTGCTGCTCGCAGCCGGGGCCGTGCTGGCGCTGGTGCTCCAGTCGCGCCACGACGTGGACCGGGAGGCGCGCAACCGGTCCGTGGCGGTCGCGGAGACCTTCGCCCACTCGCCCGGACTGAACGCCGCGCTCCGGTCCCCCGACCCGTCCAAGATCCTCCAGCCGCTCACCGAGGCGACGCGCAAGGTCTCCGGGGTCGACTTCATCGTCGTGATGGACACCCGCGGGATCCGTTACACGCACCCCCTCCCCGACCGCATCGGCAAGCGCTTCGTCGGCACGATCGAACCCTCGCTCGCGGGCCGCGTCCACACCGAAAGCGTTCAGGGGCCGCTGGGCAAGGAGATCCAGGCCATCGTGCCGGTCTTCTCCGAAGGCGACCACGGCAAGGTCGAGGCGCTCGTGTCGGCGGGGCTCACCGTGAAGAACGTGACCGGGGTGGTCGACCGGCAGCTCCCCGTCCTCCTCGGGGCCAGCGCGGCCGGCCTCGCCCTGGCCACCGCCGGCGCCGCCCTGATCAGCAGGCGCCTGCGACGCCAGACCCACGGCCTCGGTCCGCTTGAGATGACCCGCATGTACGAGCACCACGACGCCGTGCTGCACAACGTCCGCGAGGGAGTTCTGATCATCGACGGCGAGGGCCGGCTGCTGCTCGCCAACGACGAGGCGAAACGGCTGCTCGCCCTGCCCTCCGACGCCGAGGGGCAGCTCCTGCGCGAGCTCCCCGGGCTCGACCGGCACCTGACCGACCTCCTGCTGTCGGGCCGGGTCGCCACCGACGAGGTGCACGAGGCCGGCGACCGGCTGCTGGTGATCAACCAGCGGCCCACCCGTCCCCGCGGCAGCCCCGAGGGGACGGCGGTCACCATCCGGGACTCCACCGAGATGCGCGTGCTCAGCACCCGCGCAGAGGCCGCCCGCAGACGGCTGCGGCTCCTGTACGACGCCGGGGTCGGCGTCGGCACCACCCTCGACGTGGAGCAGACCGCCCAGGAACTGGCGGACGTCGCCGTGCCGCGGTTCGCGGACTTCGTCACGATCGACCTGGCGGAAGCCGTGCTCCGCGGCGACGAGCCCACGGGCGCGGCCCCGGACCTGCGCCGCACCGCGGTCAGCGGCATCCGGGACGACTCCCCGCTCTACCCGCGGGGCCGGCTGATCGACTTCCTGCCCTCCACTCCCCAGGCGCGCGGGCTCAGCAGCGGGCGGGCCGAGGTGATCGCCCTGGCCGACGCGCCCGGCTGGCACGCCCAGGACCCGCCACGGGCCCAGGCCATCCTCGACTTCGGGATCCACTCCCTGATCATCGCGCCGCTGAAGGCCCGCGGCGTCGTCCTCGGCGTGGTCAACTTCTGGCGTTCGCAGAAGCCGGAGCCGTTCGACGAGGAGGACCTGTCCCTCGCGGAGGAGCTCGTGGCCCGGGCCGGGGTCAGCATCGACAACGCCCGCCGCTACACGCGCGAGCACACCCTGGCGGTCGCCCTCCAGCGCAGCCTGCTGCCGCGGGACCTGCCCGAGCAGAGCGCCGTCGAAGTCGCCCACTACTACCTGCCCGCCCAGTCCGGCGTGGGCGGGGACTGGTTCGACGTGATCCCGCTGCCCGGAGGCCGGGTCGCCCTCGTGGTCGGGGACGTCGTCGGCCACGGCCTGCACGCCGCGGCCACCATGGGCCGGCTGCGTACGGCCGTACTCAACTTCTCCTCCCTGGACCTGCCCCCCGACGAGCTGCTCGGACGGCTCGACGGCCTCGTCCAGTACATCGACCAGAGCGGGGCGGACGCCGGGGACGGCAGCGGGCTGGGCGTGCTCGGGGCCACCTGCCTGTACGCCGTGTACGACGCGGTGACCCAGCGCTGCACCATGGCCCGCGCGGGGCACGTGCCGCCCGCGGTGGTACGCCCCGACGGGACGGTGGAGATCCCGGACCTGCCCGCGGGCGCCCCGCTGGGACTGGGCGGATTCCCCTTCGAGGTGGCGGAGCTGCAGCTGAGCGAGGGCACCCAGCTGGTCCTCTACACCGACGGGCTGATCGAGAGCCGCGGCCGGGACATCGACGAGGGGCTCGACCTGCTGCGCGCCGCGCTGGCGCACGCCGACCGGGATCCGCAGGAGGTCTGCCGGGCGGTCCTGAAGGAGATGCTGCCGGTGCGTCCGCGCGACGACGTGGCCCTCCTCGTCGCCCGTACGTCGGCGCTGCCGGCGGACCGCATCGCCGAATGGGACGTCACGTTCGAGCCGAGCGCGGTCGCCAGCATGCGGGCCGCCGCGGTGGAGAGGCTGGAGGAGTGGGGCCTGTCGGCGCTCGCCTTCGGCACGGAGCTGGTGCTGAGCGAGCTCATCACGAACGCGATCCGGCACGGCGCCGCCCCGGTGCGGGTACGCCTGCTGTACGACCGGGTGCTGACCTGCGAGGTCTTCGACGCCAGCAGCAGTTCGCCGCGCCTGCACTACGCCACGACGACCGACGAGGGCGGCCGCGGACTGTTCCTGGTCGCACAGCTCAGCCGGCGCTGGGGGGCCCGGTACACGCCGGACGGAAAGGTCATCTGGTCGGAGCAGGCGCTGCCCGACGCCGAGGAGCTCTGACCCGCTCCCTGTCAACGCACGGGGGGTTCGTTCACCCCCCGGAACCCTGCGTTTTGCGGCCCGCGCACGGGCGCCCGGCGCTGCGCCGCGCGCCCGTGCACCCGGGGCCCGGCAGGGACTCGGGGCGGGGTGGATCCGGCCTGGTCCCGAGCCCGCCCGGCACCCGAAAGGCCGCCGGCGCCGCGGGTGCGGTCCGGATTCGGTGTCACGATGCCAGCCCACACAGCAGACACGGCGGCGGCGAAGCCGTTGCACAGGGACGGAGAGGGAGGAAAGTGACGCCTCAGGTGGCCGAGGAAACGGCTCAGCGTCTCCCCGCACGGCAGCGCTCGATGGCCTCCGCCGACACCGCACCCGCGGACACGGCCCCGCCCCCGGAGCGGACCGACGCCGAGCTGCTGATCGCGGCGTCGATCCTGCTGGCGGACGCCGCTCTGACCGCGAAGCAGGCGGGCGCGGAACTGACCGGCGCCCTGTCCAGTTGGCGCTTCGGGCTGGAGACGCTGCGCCGCCCGGCATGGGCGCTCGGCGCGGCGACGGCCTGCCTGAAGGCGCTGACCGGCCCGTCGGGGCTCGGGTTCGGTGCGAACGGCGGGGTCGTCGGGGAACTGGCGCGGATGGCGGGCAGTGTGACGTACCGCCGCCCGGCGAAGGTGGCGATGGCGGTGGACGCCTTCGCCATGCGGATCCGGGCGATCGCCGCCGACCACCCGAACCTGGATTCACCGCTCGCCCGGCGCCTGACGGACGCCATGGTGGGCGGGAACCGGATCGAGGCGCTGCGGGCGACGTACGCGCTGGTCGAGCGGCTGGGCGTCACCCGCGCCCTCACCACCGTGAGCCCCGTGATCATGGAGCTGATGGCGCTGCTCGGGCTGCTCGACGAGAACCCGGTCAACGACAGCTTCTCGTGGGTGACGCTCGCCGGGGGCGTGCCGACCACGGATCCCTTCCTCGGCCTGCCCAGTTCGCTGCTCCGGTACCTCAACCCCGGTCCCGGGCGGGCGGAGCGGGCCGAGCCGGACGCCATCCTGGCCAAGGTGCTGGCCACTTCCCGCAACGACATCGTCAGCTACGTGGGCGACATCGGGGCGCTGGGCAACCACGGGCTGGTGCTGCTGCGCCGCATCGCCTGCGCCGACGGCGCCGTACGGCACGCGCTCCTGCTGCCGGGGACCAGTTTCGGGCTGCTGAGCAACAGCACCCCGCAGGACCTGGTCGGCGCGTTCGACGGCCTCCTGCGCACCGACACCACGTACACCCGTGCCGTGAAGAAGCTGCTCCGGCGGGCCGGGGTGCCGGCCGGCTCGGAGCTCATGCTCGTCGGGCACAGCCTGGGCGGGCTGACCGCGATGAACCTGGCGACGGACCTCGACGTGGCGTCCACGTACCGGATCACCCACGTCGTCACCCTGGGCTCGCCGATCGACGGCAAGCGCCCGGCCGACCACACCACCCGGGTGATCAGCCTGGTCAACAAGCACGACGTGATCCCCATGCTGGACGGGCGCGGACCCGCCTCCCCCAACGACATCCCCGAGAACTGGGTCGAGCTGGCCTGGCTGGACGAGTCGTACGACTACCCGCTCTCGCACGCCCCCCAGGCGTACTCCGACACGCTGCGCGGGGAGATGGCGCACTACCGGGAGCAGGTCAACCAGCTGATCAGCACCTACGACGGCGAGATCGTCGGCAACCAGCCGTACATGCTGCGCGACAAGTGACCGCAAGGGAGACCGACCGATGACCACGTCCCACAGCCCGGCCACGACGGCGCGGCGTCCCGCGACGGCCTGGCCCCTGGAAAGCGCCGTGTTCAGCGCGGCCATGGTCGCCCAGCGGCTGCCGTGGGCGGACGCCACCGCCCGCGCGCTCGGCCTGGACGCGCTGACCCGGGAGGGGGTGACGCGCCGGCTGCTGCAGCACCTGCGCAGCAGCCGTTCCGGGCGGCCGGTGCGCCTGCACACCCCGTTCGGGTCCTTCCTCGTACCACTCGCCACCCGCGACGCCGAGGGGTTGCTCGCCCGGGCGGAGGAGGTGGGGGCGCTCGGGCCGGCGAGCGGCCTCACCGCCGGCGGGGATCGGTACGGGCTGTCTCCGCACGCGGCGGCCGACGGAGACGTCTCCGTGTCTGCCGCCGAGCTGGAGGCCCTGGTCGCCGAGGATCTGGACCGGGTGGTCGCGGCCCGGCGCGGGGACGGCACCCTGGAGTGGCGCGACTGGTACCGCGGCATGCTCCGGCTCGCCCGGCGCGTGGTGGTGGGCGCGGCGGCCGCAGAGGACATGCTGCTGAGCGAGGTGATCGCGGTGGCGACGACTTCGGCGGACAGGAGGGCGTACGAGGCCCGGGCCGCGGCCCTGCGGCGGCGGCTGGCCCCTCACCTGGCGGACCCGGATCCGGCGTCGCTGGCCGGCCGGCTGGTGGCCGGGGGCGGCGATCCGCAGTCCGCGGTCCCGGCGGTCACGCACGCCCTGGCGGTGGTGTCCGAAGCCGCCGCCGGGACGGCGCTCCAGGCGCTGGCCCTGCTGGCCGTGGGGGCGGCGGCTTCCGCTGAGGAGGCGGTGGACACGGCGCTGCGCCGCTTCCCGCCCGTGGCGGCGGCGGTGTACCCGGTACGGGCCCCGTTCGTGTGGGAGGACGTCGCGGTCGAGGCCGGGACCGAGATCCTGGCCGCCCTGGCCTGGCTGCGGCGCCTGGAGTCCGGGGAGGGCGGGGGTGGTGGCGATGCGCCCGGGGGCTTGTGCGGGGCCCCGGCCGGATGCGCGGCGACGCACTTCGCGGCGCGGGTCGCGGAGGCGGTCGTCCGGGGCACCACCGCGGTGGCCCGGCCGGTGGTGATCTCACCGCGGGTCACCGCGGACCGGCTCCCGGACACCCTCGACCCGCGGACGCTCGTCGTGGCGCTCGGCGATCTCACCGCGCTGCCCGGCGACGGGCGGGTGACGGTCGGCATGCCCACCGCGGTGCCGGTCTCGGCCCACGGCTACGCACCGGCTGCGTACGGTGCGCTGGCCCGTGCGAGCGCCGACCGGCTGGAGCGGCACGCGGAGAGCCTGGCGGCCTGCGCCGAGCACAGCGGCTGGAACGCCGACGAGGCGGGCGAGCGGTTCCGCATGGTCCTGCTGGGCCATGCGGAACGGTGCGCGACGGCGGCCGACGGGGTACGGCGGGCAGCGAAGCGGCTGGGGGACTGATGGCGCGCGCTGTCCTGGCCGGGCTCGGCGCGTACGTGCCGCCGCGGGTGCTGACCAACGCCGAGCTGTGCGGGCAGCGGCCCGTCGGCGACGAGTGGATCCGGGACCGGATCGGGGTGGCGACCCGGCGCGTCGCCGACGGCGAGGCCACCGTCGACCTGGCCGTACGGGCCGGGCGCCTCGCGCTGACGGCTGCCGGGGCGGCCAGCGCGGATGCGGTGGTGCTGGCCACCATCTCCCCCGACCGGCTCCTGCCGGCCGGTGCCCCGGAGGTGGCGGCGCGGCTGGGGCTGGGCCAGGTGTCGGCGTTCGACCTGGCGTCCGGCTGCAGCGGGTTCCTCTACGGGCTGGGCGTGGCCTCGTCGATGATCGCCTCCGGGATGTCGCGGAGCGTCCTGCTGGTCGCCTCGGACGTGTTCACCGCCTTCCTGGACCCGGCGGACTGGCTGATGTCGGCCATCTTCGGCGACGGCGCGGGAGCCGTGCTGCTGCGCGCCGGGACCGACGGTGAGCCCGGTACGTTCGGGCCCTTCGACCTGGGCAGCGACGGGGCGCAGGCCGATCTGATCGAGATCCCCGGCGGCGGCGCGCGGGCGCGCAAGCGGCTGCTGGAGGAGCCGGACGCGGAGTTCTCGCCGTATTTCCGGATGGACGGGCCGGTGGTGCGCAAGCAGGCGGTCGTCGGCATGTGCGAGTCGGTCACGCGGGCCCTGGGCCGGGCCGGGTGGTCCCTCGGCGACCTGGACCTGGTGGTCGCCCACCAGGCGAACCAGCGCATCCTGGACGGCCTCGCCGCCGAGTTGGGGCTGGCGCCCGAGCAGGTGGTGTCGCACATCGAGCGGTACGGGAATGCGGCGGCGGCCTCGGTGCCGGTGGTGCTGGCCCAGGCTGCTGCCGCCGGAACGCTGGTGCCGGGGCAGCGGGTGGCCCTGACGGCGTACGGGGCCGGGCTGGCCTGGGGGTCGACCACCCTGGTGTGGCCCGGGGTGCGGGCGGTGGTCGAGGGCGGTTGAGCCGCACCCCCGGGCCGGCGCTCGGGGTATGTCAGAACGGGGTCTACGAGGACGGGGTCTACCAGAACGGCGTTTCCCGCCTGCGCCGTTCCCGGTCGACCAGGTTCTGTACGGCGTCCTCCACCTCGGCGCAGAGTCGGCGGGCCGCGGCCGAGCGGGCGGCGAAGGACTCGGACCGGGCGGGCGCGGGGATCGGCTCGCCGATGGTGACGAGCCATTTCGAGGGCAATGGGAAGACCGGGGTGAGCGGGAAGTAGGGGAGGTCCAAGAGGCGTGCCAGGGAAGGCACTTCACCGAACTTGGGGCACGCCTCCTCGGCACCGATGACGGACACCGGCACGACCGGCGCACCGGCCCGGACGGCGGTGACCGCGAATCCGGGCCTGAACGGGCGCAGTTGGTAGCGCTTGCGGAAGGGCTTTTCCAGTCCGGCCATTCCCTCGGGAAACACCCCGACGAGTTCCCCTGCGGTCAGGTGTTCCAGTCCGAGCATCGGATCGAGCGGAATGGCGCCCTTCTTGCGGGCGTACGAACCGATGACCGGAAATCGAAAGGCCGCCGGGGCCGCGGGAACGTGCAGGGGCCGGTCGAGATGGCGCGCGAACACCTTCTGGAGGACGAATGCGTCGAGCGCCCAGGCGCCCGAATGGTTGGCGACGACGACCGCGGGCCCTTCGGCCGGAATGTTTTCCACCCCCTGGACGTCCAGCCTGAAGTAGTCGTCGACGAGCCAGTCGAGGAACCGGTCCCAGGCGGTCTCCCCCGCATCGCCGAGCAGCCGCTTCACCTGCCTGAGCTCGGCGCCGACCACATCGATCACACCGGTCACGCTTTCCGACACGAACGATCCCCACTCTCACGTTACGAATCATCAAGATGTTTATTCGGGACGGACTTTGAGTAAATACACCGCCGTGGTACTTATTTGAACACGGGCACACCCCCTCCCGCTCCCGGGAAATGGCACACATGAGAGACATGAGAGGCGCCGTGACCACATCCGCGCAGGAATCCGTTCTCGACCTGATCAGCGAACTGCTCGTCGAGAAGTTCGAGGTTCCCTCCAACGAGGTACAGGCGAGCGCGCGGATGCGCGACCTGCTGACCGATTCGCTGATGGTCGTCGAGATGGCCATCGCCGTCCACGAGGTGCTCGGCATCAAGGTCGAGGAGGACGAGCTCCGCGGCAGCACCCTCGGGGAGTTCGCCGAAGCCGTCGAAGCACGGCGCACGGACCGTTGAGCCGACGCCCTCCGGCCGTCGTGACCGGGCTCGGCCTGGTCACGGCGGCCGGCTGCGGCCGGGAGGCCACCTGGTCGGCCGTCCGCGCGGGACGTCCCACCGCGGGCCCCGACCCCGCACTGGCCGCTCTGCCGGTCTCGCTGAGCTGCCGGGTGCCCGCGCTGGACCACCCGGTACTGCGCCGACGGGGATCGGCCCACCTGGACCCGGTCGACCGGTTCGCCCTGGTGGCGGTCGCGCAGGCACTGGAGCAGGCCGGGCTCGTCCCCGAGGAGTGGGACGGCAGCCGGGTCGCCGTCGTCACCGCGGGCAGCGTCGGGGGCGCCCTGACGCAGGACACGGCGATCACCCGGCTGCGGGAGCGCGGCCCGGAGTTCGTCTCGCCGTACTACCTCACCGGCCATCTGGTGAACATGGCATGCGCCAACATCGCCCTGCGCTTCGGCGTGACCGGGCCCACCCTGTTCACCTCCACGGCGTGCGCGTCGGGCACCACCGCCCTCGGCCTCGCGCGGGACCTGCTGGCGAGCGCGCAGTGCGACATCGCCCTCGTGTGCGGCGCCGAGGCGGCCATCACGCCCCTGGTGGTCACCGGCTTCGCCCAGTTGGGCGCCCTCTCGGGTACGGGGTCACGCCCGTTCGACGCCACCCGCGACGGGTTCGTCATCGCGGAGGGTGCCGGGGCGCTGGTGCTGGAGCGGACGGAGCACGCCGCCGCGCGGGGAGCCCGGCCCCTGGCGCGGTTCATCGGCTACGGCGCATCCACGGACGCGCACCACCTGGTGGCCCCGCACCCGGGGGGCCGCGGGGCCGAGCAGGCCGTCCGCGTCGCTCTCGACGACGCCGGAGTGGGCGCGGAGGACGTCGACCACGTCAACGCCCACGGCACCTCCACCCGGCAGAACGACGAGATCGAAGCCGGGGTCCTGCGCCGCGTGTTCCCCCACCGGCCGCCCGTCACCTCGGCCAAGGGGGCACTCGGGCACACGCTCGGGGCCTCGGGCGTCATCGAGGCGGCGCTGACCGTCCTCGCCCTGGTCGAGGACACCGTTCCGCCCACGGCGGGGCTGAGCGAGACGGAAGCGGCCATGGACATCGACGTCGTCAGCGGTACGGCCCGGCCGCACACCTCGTCCGTCGCGGTCAGCAACTCCTTCGGATTCGGCGGGCACAACGCCGTGGCCGTCCTGGCCCGCGCCTGAGGGGGCACGGCCCCTCAACCGCGGGTGAGCCGCACCACGTCTCCCGCGGCTCCGCCGGCGAGGACGTCGATCCGGACGCCGGTGGCCGGGTCGGCAAAACCCTGGCCGGGCGCGTACGCAGCGAGGTCGAGCGCGGTGCAGCCGGCGGGCGGGGCTGCCGCCGGTGTGCCGGGCACGATCCGGACCGGGCCCTCGCCGGTGCGGACCGCTGAATCGACCTTGTAGATCAGGACACCGGTGGAGCAGGCCGCCCGGTCGCCACCCTCCGCGCGACGGGACTCGACGACGTACGCCGTGGTCCCGCCGGTGCGCAGCACCGCGATCTTGGTGCCGCCGGGGCGTTCCACCGGGGTCAGCCGGACCGTGCGGCGCCCTCGTGCGGGCAGACAGGCGACCTGGTCGTCGCGTGTCCAGCCGAGTTTCCACGCGTGCCAGCCGAGGTATTGCGGAGCGGGTCCGGCGATGTTGCCCATGAGGTCCCAGCCGCCGGTGTACTGGTGGGTGGGGCCGGTGAAGGAGTACAGGTCCGGCAGGCCGAAGGTGTGGGCGGTCTCGTGGGCGGCGACGAGGGGTCCCCAGTGCCACATGTCCTGGCCGAAGGTCACGGCCCACTTCAGGCGGGTGCCGTCGGCGCTCACGCCGGGCGTGGCGGGGTCGTAGAGGTAGGTCGGCGAGAAGGAGACGGCGGCGGCCGCCTTGGTGGGCACGACGTAGACCATGTCGTAGCGGGAGAAGTCCGTGTACGGGTCGGCGGCCGTGACGGCGTCGCGCACGTACCTCTCGTGGGCCTCGAAGGTGAGGCCCCGGGCGAAGCCGTACGCGTCGGAGTCCGCCGGCATGCGGATCCAGCGGCGCAGGGGGCTGAGGGCGAGGCGGGAGCGGCCGTGGCTGGCGGCGCTCAGCCAGTCGGCGGCGGGGGCGAGGTGGGCGGCGTAGGCGTCGGTGGAGTCGTCGGCCTGCGCGTCGGGGAAGTCCACGAACAGGGTCAGGACGCGGCGGGTGCCGGTCGACGGCTGGAACTGGACGGGGTCGGTGTCGTGGCCCTCGTCGGTCCAGCCCGTCCTGCCGGGCAGGGCGCAGTCGGCGGCGGGGGCGGAGGAGTGCGGCGCCGGGGCCGCACTGGCCGTGGTGGGGGCGGTCAGGCCGGTGAGGAGGGCGGCCACCGCAGTGGCCGCGCGCAGGCTGGGGTGCGCAGGGGGCATGGGGATCCCTCGGGTCGGGGCGGGCAGGGGGTTCAGGCGCGGCCGGCGGCCAGGTCCATCAGGCGGGCCAGGACGGCGCCGCCGGAGGCGCTGACGCCGTCGTGCTCCCATTCGTTGGTGACCCAGACGCGGGTGGCGCCGATCTCGCGCGCGGTGCGCAGGGAGAGGCCGGCGTCGACGTACATGTCGTCGTGGTAGACGGCCGCGGCGAGGGGAACGGCGTTGGCGGCGAGGCGGTGGGGGTCGTACAGCGCGGGCCAGTCGGTGCGCCGTGCCAGGAGCTCGGCGGCTTCGGCGAAGGGACGCAGGCCGGTGATCTCCCGGAACATCCAGGGGTAGATCATCTCTCCGGTGAGCAGCAGGGGGTCCGCCTCCTCGGCGAACTCGGGGAAGCCGGTGAGCGTCCGGGAGGCGGCCCAGGCGGTCGGCCCGGCGCCCTGGCCGTACAGCGTTTCCTGCATGACGGCGAACAGCGGATTGTCCGTGAAGGCGGTCAGGTTCATCACCTGGTGGCGGAAGGTGTCGGTCAACCGGCCGCCCCCGTCGAGGGATTCCTCCAGCAGCCAGTGGAGCCGCTCGAAGCCGTCGCCCATGCCCAGGCAGAGGCCGAGGGTGCGCAGGCGGCGGGCGGTGAGCCGGTCGCCGTCGGGCAGGCGGACGTCGTCCGCGGTGAGCAGGTCGGCGATCGTGCGCAGGCGCCGGGCGTCGTCCGGGTAGCGGGCGTAGAAGTCGAGCACGCGGTCGCGTACGCGGGGGTAGGTGCGGGCGTACACGTCGTCGGCGGTGGCCGACAGGCCGGGCAGGCCGCCGGTCACGTAGCAGGACCGCAGGCCTTCGGGGGCTCGGGACAGGTAGGTGAGGGTGATGAAACCGCCGTAGCTCTGTCCGAGCGTCTCCCAGGGGGAGTCGCCGCACAGCCTGCGGCGGATCAGCTCCGCGTCCGCGACGATCGCGTCGGCGCGGAAGTGGCCGAGGTACGCGGCGAGTCGGTCAGCGGTGTCGAACCGGGAGGCGGACCGGGCGGTGACCGGGGTGGAGCGGCCGGTGCCGCGCTGGTCGAGTAGCAGCACCCGGTGGGTCTTCAGCGCGTGGGGCAGCCAGCCCGGCGAACCGGCTGTCGGTCGGGGTGATTTGCCGCCGGGGCCGCCCTGCAGGTAGAGCAGCCAGGGCAGTTCCTCGCCGGCGCGGGTCGGGTCGGCGACCTCACGGGCGAAGACCTCGATGTCCGGGCCGTCGGGGGCCTGGTGGTCCAGGGGGACGCGGAAGACGTGGTCGGCGGTCGCGTAGGCGGGGTTCATGGATCCCTTTCACGGCCGAGGGGGTGGGCCGCGGTGCGAGGTGGGACGTTGCGCCCCGAGCATGGCTCGGCGGCCCGCGCTCCCGGGAGCCCCCGCCTTCCCATAACGCCGCGTTATGCCGCACCGACATCTTGGGAGTGCAATGTCACATGGCTAAATTGTCGCCACGCCCCGCCACTTCGGGCGACCCCCGCCCCCGTCCCCTCCCCTTCGCCCCGGAGAGACCTCCCATGGACCTGCGCACCCGCACCGCCCTCGCCACCGCGCTGGCGGCGACCCTCGCCCTCGGCACGGCCGGATGTCTCGGCGGCACCGAGTCCGACGCCGGCCGAGGGGGCCGCAACCCCGCGACGACCGGCTCCGGCACGGTGATCGGCGGCACCCCGCAGAAGGGCGGCACCCTGACGGTCCTGTCCAACCAGGACTTCACGCACCTCGATCCGGCCCGCAACTGGGTGATGGGCGACATGGACTTCGGCACGCGGCTGCTCTACCGCACCCTGGTCACGTACAAGGCGGAGCCCGGCACCAAGGGCGGGGAGCTCACCCCCGACCTCGCGGAGGACCTCGGGGTCTCCTCCAACGGAGCCATGACCTGGACCTTCAGGCTCAAGGCGGGGTTGAGGTACGAGGACGGCTCGCCGATCACCGCCCAGGACGTCAAGTACAACGTGGAGCGGTCCTTCTCCCCCGACCTGCCCGGCGGCCCCGACTACGCGGCCCGCTACCTCGCCGGCGCCGAGGGCTACCGCGGCCCGGCGCAGGGCAAGCACCTCGACTCCGTGAAGACGCCCGACGACCGCACGATCGTCTTCGAACTGCGCAAGCCCTTCGCGGAGTTCCCCCATGCCACCGTGCTGCCCACCTTCGCTCCGGTCCCCCAGGCGCATGACACGGGGTCCCAGTACGACAGCCGCCCGTTCTCCTCGGGCCCGTACAAGATCGAGACCTACGACCGCGGCAAGCAGCTCACGCTGGTCCGCAACGCCCACTGGGAGCCGGCCACGGACGGGGTGCGCAAGGCCTACCCGGACAAGGTGGTCGTGATGATGGGGCTGCGGGCCAACCAGATCGACGACCGGCTCATCGCGGCCTCGGGCGCCGACGCCTCCGCCGTCTCCTGGGGGAAGCTGCGCCCCGAGAGCACCCCCAAGGTGCTCACCAAGGCCGATGTCAGGGCGCGGCTGCTGTCCGAGTCCTCCAACTGCACCGAGATGGTGCAGATGCACACGGGTCGCGCTCCCTTCGACAACGTCAAGGTCCGCCAGGCCGTCCAGTACGCCCTCGACCGCCAGGCCATCCTGACCGCCTCCGGCGGCCCTGCCCTCGGCGACATCGCCACGGCCATCATGCCCGGCTCGATCTTCGGCGGCACACAGCCCGACACCCTGGGGATCCCGGCCACCGGCGACACCGGGAAGGCGAAGCAGCTGCTGGAGGAGGCGGGGAGGGCGGAGGGCTTCGCCACCTCCCTCACCGTCTCCAACGGGGACAAGGGGGTCGCGGAGGCCGTCCAGCAGTCCCTGGGGCGCATCGGGATCAAGGTCACCATCGAGACCGTCGACCCGTCCGCCTTCTACGACACCATCGGCGACACCAAGAGCCGTACCGACCTCGTCTACACCGGGTGGTGCCCGGACTACCTCTCGGGCTCCACCTTCCTGCCCTTCGTCTTCGACGGCCGCTACATCAAGGAGAAGGGCAACTCCGGGAACCACTCGCTCTTCCGCGACGAGGCCACCATGCAGCGCATGGACCAGATCGCCGCCATGACCGACACCGGCCAGGCCGACAGGGCATGGCAGGAGCTGGACGGGCAGATCCTCGCCCAGGCCCCGACGGCGCCGGTCGTCATCGAGCGCATGCCCCTGCTGCTGGGCACGAACATCGCCGGCGCCTTCGGCCACACGTCGTTCGGCGGCCAGATCGACTACGCGACCGTCGGCCTCAAGGACCCGACCGGGAGGGGACGCTGAGGGTCCTTCTCAAGCCATCTTCAGCCATGTGACATTTCACATGGGAGGCGTACCATCTGCGCCATGGATCTGGAGGTTCGGCACCTGCGGGTGGTCTGCGCGATCGCCGAGGCGGGCAGCCTCACCCGCGCCGCCGCCGCGCTGGGCGTGACCCAACCGGGGCTCAGCGCCCAACTGCGCCGCATCGAGGCCATGTTGGGCGGGTCACTCTTCGACCGGCGGCAGGACGGGGCCGCTCCCACCCCCTTCGGGGAGCTGGTCCTGCGGCGGGCCGACGCCATTCTGCCGGGGATCGACGGGCTGCTCGCCGACACCGCCCGCGCCGCCCGCCGGGCCTCGGGGGCCGGCCGCGTCCGGATCGGCTCGGTCGGCGCCCCCCTGCTCGGCCACCTCATCCTGGCCGTGAAGGAGCTGCTGCCGGAAGCCGAAGTGACCGCGCGCTGCCAGTACTCCCCCGTCGCCCTCCTCGACGATCTCGCGGCCGGCCGGCTGGAGGCGGCCGTGCTCGGCGACCACCCCGAGCAGGAATTGCCGGGCCGGCCGGACGTTCTCCTCCATCCGCTCGTCACCGAGCCGGTGTTCGCCCTGCTGCCCGCCGCCCACCCGCTGGCCTCCCGGGAAGAGGTCGCCCTGGCGGAGCTCCTGGACGAGCACTGGGCGGCGCCCCGGCCGGACAGCGACCGGACCCGTGAGTACTGGTCGTCGGTGTGCGCCGTGACGGGCCGACGCCCCTTCACCCCGTACGAGGCGGAAGGACGGCAGCTGATCGAGATCGTGCGGGCCGGCCTGGCCGTCAGTCTCTGCCAGGCCACCTTCACCGAAGTGCCGGGCCTCGCGGTCCGGCCCCTGGCGGGGAATCCGCTGTGGTACCGCCACGTCCTGGCCTGGCGCAGCGACGGTCCGCTGCCGGAATGCGGCCCGGAGCTGCTGCGCCGCGTGGCCGACGGCTACCTGCGCACCTGCCGAGCCGGCGCCGCGTACACGCGTTGGCGAAACCGCCATCCGCACGCGGCCGTTCCGGCCACCGGGTGGTGAGGGCGCGGACCGGTCAGGGACGGTTGCTCCGAGCCCCTTGGCCTCGCCGCCGACGGATGGCCGGTTATCGCTGGTGGGGTGGAGGTGCCTGGCATGATCGGGCTTCACGTTACTTGTCAGTAGCGTAACTTCCCCCCAACCAGAAGGTCTTACGTACGTGCCCAAGCTCGCCAGACGCCTCCTGCTCACCGGCTTCACCACGCTGGCACTCACCGCCACCGGCTGCTCCTCGGCCACGCACACCGGAGCCGCCGACCCCGCAAGCACCGCCACCCTCGCGTCCGTCGCCGACGGGACGCAGCAGCTCGACGTGGCCGCGGCGCCGCAGGGCGCGCCCGCGCCGACGGCCGTCGCCCGCGTCGGAGCGGGGAAGGGCTCCCCCGAGAAGTCCTCGCTGAAGGTCGCCTCCTACGACCAGGCGACCGGACGGGCCGTCATATCCACGGCTCCGCACGGCACGTCGCCGGCGTCCCCCGCGCCCAGCCACTCCCCCACGGCCGACAAGCCGGTCGCCGTCGGTGACGTCATCGCCAGCGCACCGGCGCCCGGCGCCCCCAACGGCCTCCTCGCGAAGGTCACCGAGGTCGGCCGCAAGACCGACCTCGGCACCGAGGTCAAGACGGCTTCCACCACGCTGTCCTCCGTCCTCAACGACGACAAGGCCGACGGCAAGGTTCCCGTGGACCCGGCCTCGGTCACGGTCGAGCCCCTGATGAAGGGCGTCACCTTCTCCTGGGCCAAGAGCCAAGGGGTGCGGTTCGGCCCCGAGGGGGCGAAGCTGCCCCTGGGCAACCTGCGGCTGGATGTGAACGCCCCCATCGACACCGCCTCGGACGCCCCCGTCTCGGCCGGCGCCTCGGTCTCCGGATTCGTCCAGCTCGCCCCCACCGTGGAGTTCTCCTACGACGGCTCGGGCGGCTCCGGACCGCGCTCCGCCTTCCTCGGCATGAGCGGTGACTGGTCCTCGCAGTGGAGCCTGAAGGGCCACGCCGCCGCGAGCACGGGTACCCCCAAGCGGATCCCGTTCGCCAAGCTGCACAGCGCTCCGGTCATCCAGGTCGGCCCGGTCCCGGTCGTCGTCAACCTCGACCTGACCTGCTACGTCCAGGTGGAGGCCGACGGGCGCGTCACCCTCGAAGTCCGGCAGGACGTCAAGGGCGACTTCCGTGTCGGCGGCAGCTACGCGACGGGCAAGGGCTGGACTCCGGTCAGCACCTCGAACGTCCAGAGCTCGCCGGTGAAGGCCGAGGTCACCGCCGCCGGACGGGTCAAGGGCGCCCTCGGCGCCGAGGCCTCCGTCGGCCTGTACGGGGCCGTGGGCGTCTCCGCGGACTTCGCCCCGTACCTGCGCGGCGAGGCCGACGCCAAGGCGTCCGCGTCCACCGACGGCAAGACCTCGGTGAGCGGTGCGTGGGCACTGTACGGCGGCTTCGACCTGAGCGGACAGCTGCACTTCCAGCTGTCCCTGTTCGGCACGCCGGTCTTCGAGCGCCGCATCCCGCTGGGCGCCCTCAACCGCGAGTGGCCGCTCGCCGGCGGCAAGACCGGCCGCTAGGTGTATTGGCCCGCAGGGTTGTTAACGCGGCTGATGGGCGGCTTGCCGTCGAGTGCGGTGTGGCAGCGGTGGTGGTTGTAGGTGTGGAGGA
>NZ_JBEZBN010000067.1:0-31073 GCF_040647115.1 Streptomyces sp. NPDC044571 | reverse complement strand
GCTACGAGAAGACCGCCACCATCTACCTGGCCGGGCTCCACATCGCGGGCATCTTCCTCTGGTCCGCCCGGTGATCCAAACGAAACTGCCTAGGCGGTACCGGCCACTCATGCCGCCTCCACCCACGCGTAGTCCCTGGCCGCACGGCGCAGGTCGACGAGGTCGGCGTACGAGTGGCCGGGCTCCGTCCAGTAGGGGTGGGCGTAGAGCCGACGCAGGCCCTCGATCAGTTGGTGCCGCAGGTCGGTGGTGTGGCCGCCGCGTGGCTGTGCGAGAGCGGTGTAGGTCCGGATGACCTGGACCTGGGTGAGCAGAAGATCGTCGGGGAAAGCTGTTCGCGCCATGGCTCGATTAGGCCACTTGTTCGATTTCCCGCGCAAGTCGATCCCCGCCCCGGCGCACCAGCACATCTGTGCGGACGGGTCACCCTGATGACCCTGCCGCCGCCGCTGGATCCGATGCCGGCCCGGGCCGGTTCACGATCGTGCCCGTCTGCCTCCGGATCCGCTCCGGATCCCGAAGGTGACCAGCACCAGCGCGCCCACCAGCAAGACGACGATGCCGGTGCGCCCGGCCGCGAAGTCCCGTATGACGTCCGCCGACTTGGACCAGACGCTGCGGCTCGGGGCCGTCGTCGTCTCGCCCAGCCAGATCGACCCGTTCGCGGCGGAGGCCGGTCGGTCCTTCGACGCCTTCACGATCTGGGGCAGCCGGGGGTACGCCTCGTCCATCTGCGCGGCGCTGAGCTGCTTGGGGTCGAGCTTGCTGAAGTCGACCCCGCCGAACACGATGGTGGACGTGACCTGCGTGTGGCCCTCTTGGGTGGTCTGCTCGTAGCGGAACTCCCCCTTCTCGATGGACTGCACATAGGCGTCGAAAACCTGGCGCGGCCGCCACGGACCCTGCATCTTGGCCGGTCCGAGGTCACTTGAGTCGATCAGCTTGTCGAAGGAGGTGCTGTGGCCCTCCTGGTGGCGCTTGCGTATCCACTGGGCCACGACCCGGGCGAGGAAGGCCCGCCGCAGCGGCGCGTACTCCGGCGCCGTGTTGACCGCTTCCGTGACTTTGGGTACCACCATCGCCTGTTGCAGCTGCTCGCTGCGGGCATCGCTCTGGGGATCGGCCTTGCATGACTGCGGCAGACCCTCAAGGTGCTGCGATGTGGCATTGACCGCGAGGGAGGCCTTGAGGATGTAGAGCGACGCGCCGTCCTCGCGTACCTGTACGTCGCCCGGCACGATCCAGAGCCTGGAGGAATAGCACGCGTTCCCCGAGTTGCCGCGCATTTCCTTCCAGTAGCGCGCGCCGAATTCGGTGTGGGGGTCGAGGAGCCGGCCCTCGGTGCGCTTCATCTCCAGGTCCGCCTCAAGGAGTACCCGGCCGGCGTTCGTCTGGCCCAGATCACTGTCCATGATCCTGTCCGGCTCCGACGGATTGAGATTGACCCAGAACTTCGCCGGGTCCAGCGCGAGCCAGGCCCTCAGGTCCGCAACGCTGTTGGTGAGGGCGTCGAGGCCGGAGTCCATGTCCTGCTGCAGACCGGGCGTGGCCGGCTGCGCCGTGTACGAGTACTGCACGCCGTCCGAGCCCGGGGCGTCGGAGAAGTAGCGCATTTCGAGAGTGGAGAAGTCGATGCCGCCGTTGTCGTTCGAGCCGAGCGCCTTGGCGAGCCCGCCCGACAAGGATTCTTCCGCCGGGGGGCAGGGGGCGGCTGCGGGAAGCGCTGCGGCCATCGCCACCACCCCCCGGCCGCGGCCTCCGCCCGTTCCTCCCGGCAGGCGTGCCGCCCCGGTGTCACAGTCGGGCCGCAGACCCAGGGCTGCGGCGCGTTGCTGTTCCGCCGCCCGGCTCTTTTCCCTGCGCAGCTGGGCAGTGGCCTTGCCCATGACGCTCTGCGAGGTTCCCACGGACACCTTGGATTCGGGACTCCCCATGCGCCCGTACTGGGCGATCGCCAGTCTGTACCGGAAGTCCTTGGTCTCTTTCTCGCACATGTTCAGGCAGGGGCTGTTCTCGCTCGCCAGTCCCAGCGAGGACCTCGTGAGGATCTTTTCGGTGAGCTCCCGGGCTTCCGCGTCACTGACGCCTTTCGACATCGTCTTGATGCTCAGCGGACCGGCGGCGCGGATGCGCGCGAGCGGAATCTGCTCGGAGTGGGCGTCGTGATAGACGTTGCTCGTCGAGACCTCCAGCAGGCCACTGTCCTGCTTCGCCCCGAGCTCCCCGTAAAGCGCCTTTCCTGTCGCATGGTCCACCGCTTTCGCGGCAATGCTGTAGTCGTTCTTGATGTCGAAGTTCGCATTCGCCGCATTGAGTGCTCTGAGCATGTCGTTGCGGAACGTGTCCGCTCGGAACCATGACGGGATCCCCTCACCCTGCGCGGAGAGGAAGTCGAACCACTCGACGGACACGTTGCCGGGAGCGGAGCCGAACCTCATGCGCGCCGCGACCAGCCTTCGGCCCAGCGGATTCAGGAGCAGCTGCCCGGACGCTGCCTCCAGTTCCTGGTCGGTACCCAGATGGGTCCCCGGCGGGACGATGAGACGTACCCCGTTCGAGTCCGTGAAGAGCGGGGGCGCAGGCAGGGGCGTGGGCTCTGCGAGCGCCGCCGGCGACCCCGGTACGAGCGCGATGGCCGCCGCGCCGAGCAGGGCGACCATGCGGCGCCGGCGCCGGTGCGGCGCGCCGCCCCGAGCGGCCCGACGCCCCGTCAGCGGACTACGACTGGGGATGCGCACCGTCGTCTCCTGTCTGGCTGTCTTCGGGGACGGGTACCGTCACCACCGTTCCCGCAGCCCGCAGGTAATCGGTCAACGCCTGCCCCGGTGCGGACGCTTCGGCCCACGCCGCACCTCGCCTGAAGGCCCTGGCGCCGGCGGAGGCCAGCGCGCCCACGACCAGGAGGGCCACGGCGGTGGAGCCGGCGAGCGACGTGCCGCTCGTACACACGTGACCGCCGCCCAGGCGGAAGTCCTTGCCGCTGAACTTCACCTGCGGCTTGTAGCCGTAGCTGACCGAGCAGGCTGATGCCTGGTGCGGCACGAGGAACAG
Organism: Streptomyces sp. NPDC044571; assembly: GCF_040647115.1. Lineage (NCBI taxonomy): Bacteria > Bacillati > Actinomycetota > Actinomycetes > Kitasatosporales > Streptomycetaceae > Streptomyces > Streptomyces sp. NPDC044571. Next base: position 28,022 of record NZ_JBEZBN010000067.1, on the reverse strand, counting down.
CATGAGGCAAGCGAGCGGCACCGCTGCTGCGATGAGGCGGGATCCCCGCGACATCAGCGCGCCGAGTCGGCGACGGCTCATGACATCACCGCCGCGTCGCGAACCTTCGTCTTCAAACGCAAGACCTTCGTACGCAATGGGTCAGCCCTCTCGGGATCCGCTTGCTCGTGCAGGCGCAGGCCGGCCAGCTCCAGTTGAGCGGTGTGCAGGCGGTGCAGCGCCAGTGCCGCGGACGGCCCGTACCGACGCCAGGTGCTCACCAGCGCCCAGAAGCGCAGCCTGGGATCGGCCAGGACGGTCTCCTCACCGGGCATGACGGCCACGCCTGCCGCCGCCTCGGCGGACAGGGCGGCCCGCGCCGCCGAGGCCCGTGCGCGCCGGCCGGCCAGCAAGAGCAGTACGGCCAGGACGATGAACGGCGCCTGGGGGAGCAGCCAGAGGAACGGCGAGACGACGAGGGTGTCGAACGCCGCGCCGACCTCCATGTGGTCACCGACCAGGCGCGAGAACCACGCCGCCAGCGTTTCGGTGGAGACCGCGCCGCCGATCACGGCGATGAGGGCGGCCCCCGCGATGAGCCCCCGCTCCCGGCGCTGCTTCCTCCGGATTGCCAGGCCGAGCCCGGCTCCGAGCAGCGCCCCGTACGCCACCGGCCCGCCGAGGAGGCCGATCGACTGCCGGATCCAGTACTCGAAGCCGCCTGACGCGCCGGTGATCGAGCTCAGGGCCCCGTACAGCTGGATGAACAGGATGGACTCCACGAAGGCGTACCCGAGTCCGACGGCGGCTCCCAGCACGAGGCCGGTCACGGTATCGACGACCTGGTGGCGGAACAGGAGCAGGACGACCACCACGCCTGCCGCGACGAGCATCGCGTTCACGACGCTCAGGTGCAGGACCAGCAAGTCGATCACCCGGTACAGGGACTTGGGTGAGGTGGCGTCGAGCAGCGAGTGCGCGTTCTTGACCGAGTATCCGTAGATGGTCGCGTACGCGAGTCCCGTGTAGGCCCGGCCCAGCCCGAACACCATGAACGCGCCCCAGCCGAAGGCGGCGAGCAGGGCCGACAGCGGGGCGCGGGCGAAGCGCTGGCCGTGGTGCAACAGCCAGAGGACGAAGGCCGCGCCGGGGGCGCAGGCGAGCGCAGTCAGGGGATACGCGGCGACGATGCTGAGGGCCAGCAACGAGAACGGGCCCAGCAGCGCTGCCAGCGTCGCCCACGTGAGCACCGCGGCCCGGCGGCCCTGCGGGCGCATGACCGCCGCGGCCACCTGGAGCAGCGCGCCCACCACGATGCCCGCCATCACGGCCCAGAAGACGGTCCGCGGCACGGAGAGCAGCCGGTCGAAGGAGGCGAACGGCCCTTGCTGCAGGTGTTGGGCCATCGACTTCGGAAGCTTGTAGAAGATGGAGACCGTGGGCTCGTCAGGCAGCACCTTGGGCCGCGCGACATTGAGCAGCAGCTCCACGATGTACAGCCCGATCATGAGCCGGGCGACCAGGAGCGCCCGTCCTCTCGCCACCGAGTCCGCGCCCGGGCGCCCGGGCGCGGCCGTGTCCGTGTCCGTGTTCGCGTTCGTGTCCATCACGGTGCACCGTCCGGGAGAACGGGTGCGCCGGGCATCCCGGTCGGGAACCGGGTGAGCAGGTCGGTCGGAAAGCTGGTGGGAAAGTGCGACGGAAACCCGGAGGGGAGTCCGGTGGGCAGGTCACCCGGCTGTCCAGGACCGGACGGGAAACCGGAGGGGAACCGCGACGGGAAGCCGGACGGGACGCCAGTCGGAAAGCCGGACGGCAGGCCGGACGGCAGCCGGGGAGAAGCGGTCAGCCCCGGCAGGCCGGGGATCTTCGGCGTCTCCGGGTCGTTGTGGCCGCCGAGAGCGACCACGAGCGACGCCGCGAGCAGCACCGCACCGATCACCGAGCCGATCACCACCAGACGTACCTCTGAGCGCGGTGCATTGCGCGCCACGTCGGTCACGGGATCCACCTCAGACACCGCTAGTCGCCATGGGGGCGCCTGCGTTCCCTGGCGGCCCTGACAAGGGCGGCGGCGAATGCTCTCACGTGGAAGGGCGACTTCATGGGTCCCGTTTCGTCGAGTGACGTGGAAGCGAGGGCGCGCGGACGGGTGGCCGGCACAGCCATGTTGCGGAGCGGTGCGCGGCGGGATGCAGGCTATCGGCGGGTAGGTGGGGAGTACAGACATACATCGGGTCAGTGCAAGGTTGGCGAAAACAGACCCCCGTCACCGGGCGCCGGGGCGCTCCCGCCGGCGGGCGGACAGCGCCTGTCCCAGCGCCAGCACGCTCAGGCCGAACATCAGGACGCCCAGGGGGACATGGAGCGACGGGACGTGCGCGATGCCCAGCACCACCTGCACCGAGGCGAGGACGAGGAAACCCGACGCGTACGCGATGGGACGGGCCGGCCCGCCGCCCGGCCGCCACGCCAGGATCGCCGCGAGTACGTACAGCATCGAGGCGCCGTACATCACGCGGGCTCCTGCGCCGTGCAGTGCCTCGCCGTGGGACGTGGACAGCAGCAGTCCGGCGGTGACCGCCTGGAAGAAGACGGCCGAGGCCTGCAGGGCGATCGCGACGTGCAGGAACGTGAAGCTGCGGTGTGCTGCCGTCGTCTGTGCGGCCATGGCACGGTCCCCTCTTCTGCCTTGCGGCGGTGCGTCGGTAGTGTCTCGGTACTTCGACGACGTGGGCCCGCGAAACGTGAGGTGAAGCGCCGCCCTCACAGTCCGGTGCGGTACTTCGTCGAAGCAGCGAGAGCGGAACCGGACGAGAAGAACCAGGGAGCGGTCGCGACCATGAGCACCCCATCCGAAACAGGGCAGGACCGGGCCGAGCCGGGCCTGAGCGCGATCGTCGGCGAGCGGCGGCACCTGATCAACCTCGCCTACCGGCTGCTGGGTTCGCTGGCCGAGGCCGAAGACGCCGTGCAGGAGACCTACGCCCGCTGGTACGCGATGCCACGCGAACGGCAGCAGGCCGTCGAGTCGCCCGGCGCCTGGCTGACGACGGTGGCCACCCGGGTCTGTCTGGACGTGCTCGGCTCGGCCCGGGTCCGGCGCGAGCGCTACGTCGGCGCGTGGATACCGGAGCCGCTGCCCGACCGTACGGAGTGGATCAGCGGGCCGGCGGTCGGCGGCCGGGCCGAGCCGGCCGACCCCGCCGACCGGGTCACCCTGGACGAGTCGGTGAACATGGCCTTCCTCGTCGTCCTTGAGTCGATGACGCCGGCCGAGCGCGTGGCGTTCATCCTGCACGACGTCTTCCGGTACCCGTTCGCCGAGGTCGCCGACATCGTCGGCCGGACGCCGGCGGCCTGCCGACAGTTGGCGTCCTCAGCCCGTCGGCGTATGCGTGCCGCGCAGGCTCCGGCGGCTCCGACGGCCGGAGAGGCCGGTCTGGTGCGGGACTTCAAAGAGGCGTGGGAGGCCAAGGACATCAAGGCCCTGGTCGATCTCCTCGACCCCGACGCCACGATGGTCGCCGACGGCGGCGGACTGGTCGGCGCCGTCCTGCGCCCGGTCGAGGGCAGCGAGCGCATCGCCCAGTACCTGATCCACATCGCCGACAAAGCCCCTGGGCTGGCACTCCTGGAGCGGACGGTCAACGGCAGGCCCGGCCTCGTCGCCCAACGCGCCGGCCTCACCGTGACCGTGGCGGCGTTCAGTCTCGTCGGGGGCCGGATCGCCCGCATCTGGGCGGTCCGCAACCCGGAGAAGCTCCGTCCGTGGACGGAGCACGGACGGACCTGAGCGCCCGCCGTGACGGGTTCAGCGGTGCAGCCGACTCGTCCAGTCCTGCGGAACCCGGCCGGCCGGTCCCGGCGCCGGTTGATCCGCCGGGTGTCCGCCCGGCGGGGTCAGTTCCGGCCCGGACTCGTAGAGGGCGTTGGTGTCATAGTCCCAGAACCACTCCTCGCCCGGTTCGAAGCTCTGGACCACGGGATGACCGGTGGACTTCCAGTGGGCGGTGGCGTGCTGAGCCGGTGAGGAGTCACAGCAGCCGATGTGGCCGCACTGGGCGCAGCGCCGCAGGTGGAACCACCAGCCGCCCGCGGCGTCGCACTCGACGCAGCCGGTGCCGGTGGGCGGGACGGTCGGATCGATTCCGTTGATGCCGGTCATACGGGCTCCTCGGCGGTCTCGGTTTCGGTGGCGGTCTCGGTTCCGGTGGCGTTCTCGGTTCCGGCGGTGGCCCCGGGGTCCGGGGCGGTCAGCGGCAGCAGCACCTGGAAGCGGGTGTCGCCCGGCACGGACTCGAACTGGAGGCTGCCGTGGTGCTTGTTGACGACGATGCGCCAGGAGATGTCGAGGCCGAGACCGGTGCCCTCGCCGACCGGTTTGGTGGTGAAGAAGGGATCGAAGATGCGGCTGCGGATGTCCGCCGGGACGCCGGGCCCGGTGTCGCGGAACTCCACCAGCAGCCGGTCACCCTCCCGTGCCGTGCGGACCGTCAGCGTGCCGTCGCCGCCGGTGCTGCCGATGGCGGACACGGCGTTGTCGATGAGGTTGGTCCACACCTGGTTGAGCTCGGCCGGGTAGGCGGGCACGTCCGGCACGGAGCGGTCGTAGTCCTTGACCACCCGCACCCGGGGGCCGATCTTCCCGGACAGCATCAGCAGGGTGCTGTCGAGGAGTTCGTGGACGTCGACGACCCGGTGCGGGGCGCGGTCGAGCTGCGAGTACTGCTTGGCCGCGTCCACGAGGTGGGAGATGCGCGTGGTGGAGTCGTCGATCTCGTCCATCAGCAGCTCGGTCTCGACCGTGTAGTTGAGCCAGCCGATGGCCCCCGGCAGGATGTCCTCGGCCACGGCCGCCGCGACCTGCTCCAGCCAGTCCCTGTCCAGCCCGGCCTGTACGAAGGTCGGTGCGACCCGCCAGCCCTCCGGGACGCCGTGGTCATCGAGCCAGTCGGCGAGCTCGTCCTCCCGGTCGGACGCCTCCAGCGGGCTCAACGCCGGCGCCTTGGCGATGCGTTCGGCGGTGCGCTCCTGTATCTCGATGAGACCGGCGAGTGCCTCGCGGGAGTACGGGCCTTGGGCGATGACGGCCAGCTTGTGCCGCATCTTGCCGACCCGTTCCCGCAGCATGGCGGTGGCGCGGACGGCCGCCGCGGCCGGGTTGTTGAGCTCGTGGGTGAGGCCGGCGGACAACGATCCCAGAGCCAGCAGCCGTTCCCGCTGTCCGATCGCCCGCTGGGTGTTCTTCGAACCGAAGAAGAGCCCCTCCAGCAGGTGCGCTGCCATGGGGAACCATTCCTGCATGATGTCCGCGAACGACTGGGCGGGCAGCACGAAGAAGCGCGTCGGCTCGGTCACCCGCATCGAGTTGTTGTAGGTCTGCGGAACCCGGTCGCCCAGATAGGCCTGCATGGCCCCCGCGTACACACCGCGCTGCGAGGTGCGGCTCACCTCGACGTCGTCGCCGCCGACCCGGCGGGACAGTACGACGGTGCCCTCGATCATCACGAAGAAGCAGGTGGCCGGGTCGCCCTCCGCGTACACCGGTCCGGCTTCGAACCGCTCCACCCGTCCCTCTGCGCACAGCCGCCCGAGCTGCTCCGGGGAGAGCTTCTCGAACAGGAACAGCGAGGCGATCTCCTGTGGGCTGCAGGGCATGACCTGCCCGCTCATGACTGCTCCAAGTACCGGTGGACGAGCATCACGGCCATGGCTCCCTCTCCGACGGCGGACGCGACGCGCTTCGCGGACTGGGCGCGCGCATCGCCCGCCACGAACACGCCGGGAACGTTGGTCTCCAGGTGGTAGGGCGGCCGGTCCAGCTCCCACTCGGCCGGTGGCCGCCCGTCCGGCGTGAGGTCCGGTCCGGCCAGGATGAAGCCGTGCTCGTCACGCAGCACCGTGCCGTCCAGCCAGTCGGTCAGCGGGGCCGCGCCGATGAAGACGAACATCCACTGCGCGTCCACGCGTTCGGTCGCACCGCTCACCACGTCCCGCAGGGTCAGCTGCTCCAGGTGCTCCTCACCGTGCGCCGCCTCGACGACCGTCCGGGTCCGCACCGCGATGTTCGGCGCCTCCTCGATCTGCTGGACCAGGTAGTGCGACATCGACGCCGTCAGGGACTCCCCGCGTACCAGCAGCGTCACCGACTTCGCGCCCCGCGCCAGGTACAGCGCCGCCTGCCCGGCGGAGTTGGCGCCGCCCACGATGTACACGTCCTGCCCCAGACAGGAGGACGCCTCGGTGAGCGAGGAGCCGTAGTACACCCCGCAGCCGGTCAGGTGGTCGCAGCCCGGCGCCTGGAGCTGCCGGTACGACACACCGGTCGCCAGGATGACGCTGTGCGCGGCGACCGCCGAGCCGTCGGAGAAGCGGACGACTCGCGCCGCCCCGCTGACCTCCAACCCCGTGACCTCGCGCGCCGTGAGGATCTCGGCGCCGAACTTGCCTGCCTGGCGGCGGGCGCGTTCCGTCAGCTGCGCACCGGACACGCCGTCCGGGAAGCCGAGGTAGTTCTCGATGCGGGAACTCTGGCCTGCCTGACCCCCGGTCGCCGACCGCTCGACCAGGACGGTCCGCAGCCCCTCGGAGGCCCCGTACACCGCCGAGCCGAGCCCCGCCGGGCCCCCGCCGATGACGACGAGGTCGTAGAAGTCGGCGGCCGGGGTCGTCGCGAGCCCGACGCGGGCGGCCAGTTCGGGTGCCTCCGGCTCGATCAGCACGGTGCCCCCGGGCGTGATCACCAGGGGCAGCCGCTCACCGTCGGCCCCGGCCGCCTCCAGCAGTCGCCGCCCTTCGGGCTCGTCGGAGGAGTACCAGCGGTACGGCACCTGGTTGCGTGCCAGGAAATCCCGGACGTGCGAGGAGTGCGCCGACCAGCGGTGCCCGACCACCTTGGTGGCCGGTACCGGCCGGTAGTCGCTGGAGCGCCAGGCGGTCAGCAGATCGTCCAGGACCGGGTAGAGCTTCTCCTCCGGCGGGTCCCAGGGCTTGAGCAGGTAGTGGTCGAGGTCGACGACGTTGATCGCGTCGATGGCCGCGTTGGTGTCGGCGTACGCGGTCAGCAGCACCCGCCGCGCGCCCGGGTACACCTGGAGGGCCTGTTCGAGGAACTCGATACCGTTCATCTGCGGCATGCGGTAGTCGGCGAGGATCACCGCCACCAGGTCGCCCCGCAGCTTCAGCTCGCGCAGCGCCTCCAGCGCGGACTCGCCGGACTCGGCGCGCACGATCCGGTACCCGGCGCCGTAGTGCCGCCGCAGGTCACGGGCGAGGGCGCGGGAGACCCCCGGGTCGTCGTCCACGGTCAGGATGACGGTCCGCGCAGTGTCGGCGGGCTGTGCCATACGTCTCCACCCCGAGTGCTCTGGGCGGGCACGGCGAGGCGCCCACGCCGGTTCCCGCCCATCGTATGTTCGATCGACGGGGACCGCTCCAGGTCGCAGCGGACCGTGCGCTCCGGGTACACGGCCGGTCTCTCCTGGTCAACGCACCCGCCGGCCGTGGTGCGGGCGCCGCCCCAAGACCTGCAGCGCGACCTGCTGCGCACACGGCGGCCGGCGCGCGCTCAGGCGTCGGCAGTACGGAGGAACGGACAGCGGCTGACGGTCGGCCGGGGGTCGCGCGCACCCCTCACAGGCCGACGACCTTGGCGCTCGCCGACAGTTCGTAGACCAGGGTGACGGTGCGGCGGCCGCCGGGCGGCAGCCGGACGTCCCAGCGGACGATGCCTTCGGCGTCGACCGCGTCGGGCGCCGGCGAGCAGGCGTCCTTGCGCAGGCGGACCTCCACCGCCGAGACCTCGGAGACCGGGATCCGCTCCCGTAGGACGACCACCCGTTCACCCTGCTCGCCGGGGGCGGAGAACCGGGACAGGTGCAGCTGCACCGTACGCGTGACCACGGTCCGCTGGGTGATTCCGGCGGAATCACGGGACTCCTCGGCGTTCCGCACCACCCGGTGGTCGTCGCAGCTGCCGAAGGCGAGCTCGACCGAGGCGCCGGGGGCGGTGAAGTCCAGCGTGCCGCGGCCGCTGAATCCGCTGCCGCGGACCAGGTCCACGGGACCGGCGAGCAGCGCATGGCCGGCCAGGTTGTCGAACCGCACCACCTCGGTGACCAGCGGGGACAGCTCGGGCGAGCAGGCGTACTCGCTGCCGGCGGCCGTGGTGAAGGCGGAGAGCGGCACACGGTGGGCGCGGCCGTCCGCGGGCACGGAGACGGGTGCGGGGGAGCGCAGCACCCGCGCCTCGCCGCCGTCGTCCACCCCTGGCAGGCCGAGCACCGGAGCCGGGCCGAGCTCCCCGATCTCCTCCTCGCGCAGCTCGACGTCGACGGTGCGCCGCTCCGCGGCGGAGCGGTCCCCCAGCGTCAGCCGGTCCTCGACCAACCGCGGTGCATCGGTGGCCAGCGCCGACCGGGCCGTCGACAAGGTCAGCCGTACGTCGGACCAGTCTTCGCCGGTGCGCTGCCAGACCATCGCGTCGGTCTCCAGCGTCAGGGAGTCCCCGTCGAGCACGGCCCGGTAGGCGGGCCGCCACAGCGCACAGGGCGTGAGGTGGCTCAGGCGCAGCCCGACCGGCCCGGCGACGGCGGTTTCCACGGTCAGCTCGATGTGGCCGACCAGCTCGGCGGGCTCCTCCTCGGAGAGGTCCATGGCTCGCCGGGCCGACGCGACTTCGACGGCGAGGGCGGCCAGCCGGACCTCCACGGCACGGAGTTGCTCGCCGTACGCGTCGCGTTCCCCGTCCACCCGGTCCAGTTCACGGGCCCAGCGGGGCGCTTCGGCCTCGCCGGAACCGGCGCCTTCACCGATGTCCCTCAGCACGTCGGCGGCGAGGCGGCCGAGCAGGTCGAGGCGGGCGTGCAGCCGGTCGCGTCGCCGCCCCAGGGAGAGCTGCTCCTCTTCGAGGGTGTGCACGCGGTGGCGCAGGGCGGAGTCCTCGTCGGGCGACGGCAGCGGCCCGCGCGGCGGCCGGCTGCGGACGATCCGTACGTCGAGCACGGTCGCGGCATGCTCGGCGGTCAACTCGGCATGGAGGGTACGGTCGACGGCCAGCGCACTGACCGGTCCGAGACGCAGCCGCTGGACACCGGCTTCCAGGTCGAGCACCGCGGTGCGCTCGACGTGGGCGCGGTCCTCCAGACAGGTGACGGCGGTGACGGGGAGGGCGATCGGCTTCGGGGCCGTGGACATGGCGTGTGTCAGCTCCTGCGGTTGCCGCCGACCAGGGCCTTGCCGGCGGGGAAGCGGATCTCGTAGCCGCCGTCGAGGGCGGCGGTGGCGCCGGCGGGCAGGTCCACCCGCCGGACGCGGGTGCCCGGGGCATGGTGCTCGGGCCCCACACCGTCGTCGGGGGCCGTCCAGCCGGCCCGTTCCACGATCCGGACGTCCGGGTCGGAGGTGACCGGCACCCGCTCGCGGACCTCGACGGTGACGGGCTTCGCGAGCCGGTTGGCCAACTCCACGTGGACCCGGTGGTCGAGCACGGTCGTGTTGTTGCGCAGGCCCGAGGTCGACTCGTGGAGGTTCGTACGGCGGACGACCCGGATGCCCTCGGCCGGTCCGAGCCCCACCCGGCGGACACCGCCGGGCGCGAGCGTGGGCAGCGCGGTGGTCAGCAGGAAGTCGTCGTCGACGGTGACCTCCACCGGGCCGGCCAGCAGAGCCTGGTCGGTCGCGTTGGAGAGCACCAACTCGGCGTACACGGTCTGCTCGACGGACGGCACGCAGAGGTACTCGGTGCGTACGGCGACCGGAAGCGCGGCGACGGTGACGGTGTGCCAGGTGCCGTCCGACGGGATGTCGGCGCGGGCGGCCGCATCGAAGCGGTGGTCGAACGAACCCGCCGACTCGCGGGGCCGCACGGCGTGCCCGGGCAGCGGCAGCGCCGCCACCGCCTCGGCGCGGCGCCGGTGCTCGGCCGCGGCCGCGCCGAGGGGAGGCTCGGGGAACAGCCGGCCTTTGCGACCGCCGTGCTCGTCGGGGCCGCACAGGACGAGGGCGGCGTAGTCGAGTTCGGCGCCGCTCGGCTGCGGCGGACCGGCCGCCGGCGGCGGGGGCGGGGGCTGGGGCGGTGCGGCCGCTCCGGGAGCCGCCGGTGCCATGGGGGCGGGGGCGCCCGCGAAGGACCCGCCGCCGGTACGCGACCTGCCGGCCGGTCGCGCGGGGGCCGACTGCGCGAGGGCGGCCGGCCCGCCGCCGAAGAGCGCGGGGGAGGGGGCGTACGCACTGCCGGGCGCCGCCGGAGGCGCCGGCGCCGGCGGCGGCCCGCCGTAGCCCTGCGGTGCCGGCGGAGGCGGCGGTGGAGGTACGGGACCGGATGCGGCGCCGGCCGCGCCGGCCACGGGCGCGGGGCCGGCCCCGACCGGCGCGGGCGCGGCGATCGGAGCCGGGCGAGGGCCGGCCGCCTCGTACCCGGCGAACAGGTCGGCGAGCCCCGCCGGAGGCTCGCGCCAGCCGGTGGGCGCGGGGGCGGGCTGACGGCGGCCGATCCGGATCGAACGGAGCTTCGGCAGGTCGGTGCGGCGCCGAAGGTCGGCGGTGGCCAGGGCGATGCGCACGCCGGTCCAGTCCTCGCCGGTGCGTTGCGCGACGGAGGCGCGCATCACCAGGCGGCCCGTGCCGTCACCCTGACGGTGGGTGAGACGGTAAGCCGGCACCCAGACGGCGCCCGGCACCCCGTACTCCAGCTCCAACTCCAGCTCGGCGTCACCGGCGCCGTCGAGGGTGAGGACCGCGCAGACCGTGGTCTCGACGTGCGCGGACGGGGCGTCGGTGGAGGCGCGGGCGAGCCTGTCCGCGGCGACGGTGAGCTCGTGCTCGACACCGCGCAGCGCCTCCTCCAGCTCGACGAGGCGGGTGTGCAGTCCCGTCAGCCGCTCGTCGACGAAGTCGGCGAGCTCCAGCCAGGCGTCGACCGGGGTGCGCCGGTGCGGGTCCTCGCGCCGACGGGCGGGCGGCACCGGGTGCAGGGCCCTGACCTCATCGATCAGGCCCAGCTGCCGGTCCCGGCGTCCCTGCGCCGCCGCGTACTCCTCGCGCAGCCGCTCGACCTCGCTCCGCAACCCGTCGGGTGCGCGGGTGCCGAGCGGCTCGGCCTCCACCTCCACCCGTGCCTCGGTGACGCGCACCCCGGGCGCGCCGAGGACACGGGCCCGCAGGGAGCCCGGATCCAGTGAGCGGGGCAGTCCCGTCACCCGCACCCGGCCGTGCGGCGGCACGCTGCCCCGGACCAGGCGGCGGCAGACCGCGCCCTGTGCGTACACCACGACCGAATCGAGGGTCGACCTCCACCTCGGTGCCGTCTCAGTCGCCATGCGCCCCGCCCCCCCGCCCTGTTCCGTGCTGAGCGAAGCCTACGCCCGGGCGGTCGGCGCGTCCGCGTCGAGTCCCGATGTCGGCGGCCTGTCGTACGGTCGGGGCGTGAGCACGTCCGACGAAGTCCGCGAAATCGCCCTCGCCCTGCCGGAGACGACCGAGAAGGAGGCCTGGGCCATGCCCACCTTCCGGGTCGGCGGGAAGATGTTCCTGACCCTGCCCGACGACCAGACCTCGATGGCCGTCCGCTGCCCGAAGGAGGAGCGTGACGAGCTGGTCCTCGCCGAGCCCGAGAAGTTCTGGGTCGCGGGCCACGAGGCGCCCTTCGCCTGGGTGCGGGTGCGCCTGGCCGCTCTCGACGATGCGGACGAGCTCCGGGCGATCGTCGTCGACTCCTGGCGGCAGGCGGCTCCACCCGGGCTGCTCAAGGACCACCCCGGTCTGCTGCCCCCGACATAGCGGATGCCGTCTCCTGGGTGGCTGCCCAGGCGGCGAGGAGCCGCAGTGCCTCTGCCGAGGGGGAGTTGGGTTCGGCGGTGTAGATGGTGAGGGTGAGTCCGGGTTCGGCGGCCATGTCGAGTCCCTCGTAGGCGAGGGTGAGTTCGCCGACGACGGTGTGCCGGAACCGCTTGAAGCCGGTCCCGTGGTGGCGGACGTCGTGGGCGCCCCAGCGGGTGCGGAAGGCGTCGCTGCGGGTGGAGAGTTCGCCGACGAGGTCGTGGAGTTCCTTGTCGTGGGGGTTTCGGCCGGCTTCGGTGCGCAGGATGGCGACGGCGGTGTCGGCGGCGAGGTCCCAGTCGGGGTAGAAGCGGCGGGAGTCGGGGCCGAGGAAAGTGAAGCGGGCGAGGTTCGCCTGGTTGTGCGGATCGGCGTAGACGTCGTGGTAGAAGGCGCGGGCGAGGAGGTTGGCGGCCAGGAGGTCCATCCGGCCGTTGCGGACGAAGGCGGGTCCTTCGGTGACCGCGTCGAGGGTCCACTGGAGGCTGGCGTGCGGCGTCCAGCGTTTCGGTGAGCGCCGCCGGGGTCGGGCGAGCGCGTCGCTGCCGTCGGCGGCCTGCGCCAGGTTGAACAGGTGGGCGCGTTCGGCCTCGTCGAGCTGGAGGGCGCGGGCGACGGCGTCCAGGACGCCGGTCGAGACGCCCGCGAGGGCTCCGCGTTCGACTTTGGCGTAGTACTCGACGCTGACGTCGGCGAGCGCCGCGACTTCGCTGCGGCGCAGTCCGGGGACCCGGCGCTTGGGGCCGGCGGGCAGTCCGGCCTGTTCGGGGCTGATCTTTGCGCGCCGCGAGACGAGGAACTCGCGGACCTCCTGGCGATTGTCCACCCCTCGACCGTACGCCCGGTGCGCCGGGCCTGGGGTGTACTGCCGGTACACCCCTCGACAGGAACTCCCTCGCCGCTGTGAACAGCGGTTTCCTTGATTGCGGCGACCTTCCCGCAGTTCCCGTACAAGGCAGGGGCCGGTCGCCGCCGGTCCGGTGCACGGGCTGTGCGTGCCCGCGAGTGACATCGCGGGCGACACGCTGCGCGCCCGGGCCGCACCCCACGGTCGCCGCCCTTGACTGTCTGCGAGGCAGTCCTGGACCTCCCCTGTGGCGGCCTGCCCCCGAGTCGGCAAGGAAGAGAGATCATCATGCGTGGTGCCGTATTGCACGCCCCCGGCGACATCCGGGTGGAGGAGGTCGAGAACCCGCAGATCACCGCCCCGACCGATGCGGTGATCCGACTGGCCGCGACCTGTGTCTGCGGATCGGACCTGTGGCCGTACCGCGGCATCGCGCCCGTCGAAGGCCCCACCCCCATGGGGCACGAGTACGTGGGCGTCGTCGAGGAGGTCGGCAGCGCGGTCGAGCACATCAAGCCCGGCCAGTTCGTCGTCGGCTCGTTCGCCACCTCCGACGGCACCTGCGAGATCTGCCTCTCCGGCTACCCGTCCTCCTGCGTCCACCGCGTCTTCCAGTCCGGGACCCAGGCCGAGCGCGCCCGGATCCCGCACGCCGACGGCACCCTCGTGGCCACCCCGGGCATGCCCGACGACGACCTGGTCCCCAGCCTGCTGGCCGCCTCCGACGTGCTGGGCACCGGATGGTTCGGCGCCGTGGCCGCCGAGGCCGGCCCCGGCAAGACGGTCGCGGTCGTCGGCGACGGCGCGGTCGGGCTGCTCGCGGTGCTCGCCGCCAAGCAGCTCGGCGCGGAACGGATCATCGCGATGAGCCGCCACGCGTCGCGGCAGAAGCTCGCCTCCGAGTTCGGTGCCACCGACATCGTCACCGAGCGCGGCGACGAGGGCGTGGCAAGGGTCAAGGAACTGACCGGCGGCCTGGGTGCGCACTCGGTCGTCGAGGCCGTCGGCACCCAGGAGTCGATGCTCCAGGCCGTCCGCTCCACCCGCCCCGGCGGACACGTCGGCTTCGTGGGCGTCAACCACGACGTCACCCTGGCCGGCGACGAGCTCTTCTTCTCCCAGGTCCACCTGCACGGTGGCCCCGCTCCGGTACGCCAGTACCTGCCGCACCTGATCGACCTGATCTGGAACCGCGAGATCCACCCCGGCAAGGTCTTCGACCTCGACCTGCCGCTCGACCGGGCCGCCGAGGCGTACCAGGCCATGGACGAGCGCCGCGCCATCAAGGCACTCCTGCGGCCGTAACCCCCTGCCCTTCCCCGGCGATCGGAGCTCGTGTGAGCACCCCCGTGATACGCACCCCCGTGATACCGGCCGTACCGCGCGAGCGGACCGTCGGCCGTGCGCCGGCCGTCGTCCTGGCTCTGCTGACGGTCTTCGGCCCGATCTCGATGGACCTCTACCTCCCGGTCCTGCCCGCGCTGACCGGCGAGCTGCACGCGTCGACCTGGGCCGCGCAGCTGACCGTCACCGCCTGCCTGCTCGGCCTCGCCCTGGGCCAGCCGGCCGCCGGGCCCCTGTCCGACCGGTTCGGCCGCCGCCGCCCGCTGCTGGCCGGCGCCGCCGCGTACGTCCTCACCTCGGTGCTCTGTGCGTTCAGCCCGACCATCGCGACGCTGATCGCCGCCCGTTTCGTACAGGGACTGGCCGGCGCGGTGGGCATCGTGATCGCCCAGGCCGCCGGACGCGACCTGTACTCCGGCGGCAAGCTCGTCCGCTACTACGGCCGCCTGACCGTCATCGGCGGACTCGCCGCGATCATCGGACCGGTCCTGGGCGGCCGGCTCGCCTCCTTCACCGACTGGCGCGGCATCTTCCTGTTCCTCGCCCTGCTCGGCGCCGTGATCCTCGTGGCCTGCCTGACCGTCTTCCGCGAGACCCTGCCCCGCCAGGACCGCACCGTCGGAGGGCTCGCGCAGACCGGCCGCGACGTCCGCCGGCTGCTGACCGGCCGCGTCTTCCTCGGCGCCGTGCTCATCACCGGCTTCGTCAACGCCGCCCTGTTCGCCTACCTGAGCGGCGCCACGTACGTCCTACAGGGCATCTACGGCCTCTCGCCGCAGGGGTATTCCGTCGCGTTCGGGCTGAACTCCCTCGGCTTCATGGTGTTCGGCTTCGCCGCGGGACGGCTGTCCGCACGCTGGTCGGAGCGGGGCACCCTCGTCCTCGGCCTCGTGATGACCCTGCTCGGCGCGACTGCCCTGCTCGTCACCGCGGCCCTCCACCTGCCCTTGACCGCCGTGGTCCTGTCCCTGCTCACCATGGTCAGCGGCGTGGCCACCACCACCCCGCCCTCCACCTCGCTCGCCCTTGCGGACTACCCTGAGGTCGCGGGCACCGCGTCCTCGCTGCTGGGCATGGCCCGCTTCGCCTTCGGCGGGCTCGCCGCCCCGCTGGTCGGCCTCGGCGGCGCGGGCACCGCCGTGCCGCTCGGCCTGGTCGCCGTCACCTCAGCCGCACTCGCAGCAGCCGTCCACGCCGTGTCCATCCGCCGCCACGCCCCACACCGCAGCCCCGTCGTCGCGGCCTGCCGGCCGCTGCAAGCCACGGCATCGAAGACCTGACCGCCGTCACACCCTGGAGGGACCCCATGGAGTTCGCCGCGCAGCAGTCCACCAGCAAGGCCCCGGCCGACTGGTTCACCGGCGACGTCTGGTGGGACGTCATCCACGCCGGGCAGGCGCCGTCCCGGATGCGGGTCAACATGGTCCGCTTCTCACCCGGCGCCCGCACCCACTGGCACACCCACGCCCTCGGCCAGACACTGCACGTCGTCTCCGGCATCGCCCTCGTCGGCACCCGCGACGGCACGGTCCTTGAGGCCCGTCCCGGCCAGACCGTCACCTGCCCGCCCGGCGAAGAGCACTGGCACGGAGCCGCCCCCGACCGCTTCATGGAACACCTCGCGATGTGGGAAGCCCTGGAAGACGGCACTCCCGAGACGACATGGGCCGAACCGGTCACCGACGAGCACTACAACGGCCCCCGCACCACCGGCCACTGACCCTCGCCCGCCGGCTCACGTCGAACTCCCGGGCCGCCGCGGGCGGCACCGCCTCAGCCGATCTGGCGGCGGACCAGCTCGTGGAAGAGGCCGCCCGTATCGGCGAGCAGTTCCGCGGGCGGCCCCTGCTGGGCGATCCGGCCGTCCGCCATGACGATCACCCGGTCGGCATCCATGACGGTGGACAGCCGGTGGGCGATCACGATGCGGGTGCAGCGCAGGGCCCGGGTGGACTCGATCACCACGTGCTGGGCTTCGTTGTCCAGCGCGCTGGTGGCCTCGTCCAGGAAGACGATGCCCGGCTTGCGGATGAGGGCCTGTGCGATCATCAGCCGCTGCCGCTGGCCGCCCGAGACGGTGCCGCCGCCGTCGGACAGCATCGTGTGCAGGCCCATGGGCATCGCCTTGATGTCCTCGGCCAGGCCGGCCATCGCGGCGGCCTCCCACACCTCCTCCAGCGTGTACGTCTCCGCGCCGCTGATGCAGTCCAGGATCGAACCGGAGAAGGGCTGTGCGTTCTGCAGGACCACCCCGCACTGGCGGCGCACGGCCGCCTGGTCGAGAGCCGCCAGGTCCTGGCCGTCGTAGAGGACGCTGCCGGCGGCCGGCTTGTCGAAGCCGATGAGCAGCCGCAGCAGGGTCGACTTCCCGCAGCCGCTGGCGCCGACGATCGCCACGAACTCACCCGCCCCCACCCGGAACGACACGTCGTCGAGGACGAGCGGGCCGTCGTCGGCATACCGGTAGGACAGGCCCTTCGCCTCGACGGCCCCGCTCAGCACGCCCGGCGGCGTACTGGACCCGCGGACCTCCGGGGCCGCCCGGAGGATCGGCTTGACCTGCTCGAACATCGGCTGCACCGCGGCGGCCGAGAGGAGTACACCGGTCAACTGGGTGACCGAGGACAGCATCATCGTCACGGCGGTGCTGAAAGTGAGGAACTCACCAGCGGACATGCTGCCCCTGGCCGGTCCGGCCAGCAGCATGAACATCACGAGCGTGCACAGCGGCAGACAGACCGCATTCAGCACCGTGATGACGTTCTTGATCCGGCCGATGCGCTGCTGCAGCTCACGGGTGCGGGCGAACTCCCTTGCCCACGCGGCGTAGGCGAAGCTCTCGGCCGCGGCCACGCGCAGCTTGGACAGCCCGCGCAGGGTCTGGAACGCCTGGTTGTCCAGCTTGTGGCCGAGCTTGATCAGCTGCCGCTGGTAGCGCAGCTGCCACAGCCCCAGGCCCAGGAAGACCGCGGCGACGACGACCAGCATGGCGAGCGCCGCCATCGCCAGCGGCACGCTGTACACCAGCAGCAGGACCAGGTTCATTGCCGCGACGGTGCTCGCCTGTACGGACACCGAGCCGATCCCGGACAGCAGGCTGCGGATGGAGCTGATGCCCAGGGCGGCGCCGGCCAGTTCGCCGGTGGAGCGGCCGGCGAAGAAGGTCACCGGCAGCCGCAGCAGCCGGTCCCACACGGCCGGCTGCAAGGTCGCCTCGACCCTGCCCTCCATACGCAGGATGGCGAGGTTCTGCAGCAGCATGAAGGCCGCCGAGACGACACTGCTCGCGATGAGGGCCAGGGCGGTCTGGACGATGAGGCTGTCCTCGGCGCGCGGTACGTACTCGCCGAGCACCTTGCCCGTCGCGATGGGGACGAGGGCGCCCAGGCCCACCGCGACCAGCCCGCCCAGGAGGAGGCTGCGCCATTCCCTCCCGGTGCCGCGCACGCTGAAGCGCAACAGCCGCAGCAGGGTCGGACTGCCGTCGGGCAGCGGGCGGTAGAACATGACGGCACGCGGTTCCAGGGCGTCCCGGTTGTCCTTGTCCACGCGCTCGCGGGTGCCGGCGCCGGGGTCGACGGCCTCGTATCCGCCGCGCCGCCACAGCAGCGCCACCGGCGTCCCGTCCGCCTCGCGCAGGCCCACCAGGGGCCCGCTGTCCTCCCGCCACCACCGGTCGCCCAGCTTGACGGTCCGGGTGCGGACCCGCGAGGCGAGTGCGATGCGTTCGACGGGATCGACCCGCCCGGAGGCGGCGGTGCCCACCTCACCCCGCTCGGACAGGGTGATGCCGGCTTCCGCGGCCACCAGGCGGCACACGGCGAACACCGCGTCGTCGCTCGCGCCCCGCCGGGAACCCCTGCCGGAGCGGCCGATGGACGCCAGCAGGGCGCGGTCCGCCTGGGTGCGGGCGGCCTCTCCGGCCTCGATTCCGGCCGCGGTGCGGTCCTCGTGGGCGCGCTCCAGCTGCTCGATCCAGTCGTCCAGGGCGTACAGCAGCCGGTACTGCTGGTCGACCATGCCCTGCCACACCACCGGGTCGAGGAGGAGGGCGCCGGCGGTGTCGTACCCCTCGTACCCCTCGTACGCGGCGCCGTACTGCACGCTGCCCGGAGGGATCTGCATCCACAGGATGTCGTCGTCGCCGGCCCCGGCGCGCCCGGTGGTGGCCCGGCTCTCCAGCGGTGCCTGGTAGAGGACGCGCAGGCCGCGGCCGACGCCGAGGGTGAAGGCGTACTCCAGGGGGCTCAGGGGTGTGGCGGCGGCCCCGTACTGCCCGCCGTACTCCCCGCCCGCCCACTGCTGCCCGGCCCACTGCTCTCCGGCCCACTGCTCTCCGGCCCACTGGCTTCCGTTGGGCGGGCGGTGCAGCTCGCGCAGTTCGATGCGGTGCAGCCGGCAGCCGTGCAGGGGCCGGCCGACCAGGGTGTGCTCGGGGCCCTCGGCCGGGCCCAGCAGCAGGGTGCCCACCCCCAGCCGGCCCAGGAAGTGCCAGTTGCCCGCCTGAGCGGCGTCGACGGCGAACAGGTCCAGCTCGCCCTCCACGACGAGCCACAGCACGAGGGGCCCTTCCAGGGACAGGCTGCGCACGCCCGTGCAGTCGACGGCCGAGCCCAGTGCGCCCAGGGCCGCCACGACGGGGTCGGGGGCCGGGCCGGGCCGGATGCCGGTGGCCGTCGCGTGGTGGGGGGACGTCACCTCAGTGCTCCTTGACCAGTTCGGCGTACGCGCCCTGCGCCGCGAGGAGGTACTCGTGCCGCCCGCGCTCGACGACGGTGCCCCGGTCGAGCACGACGATCTCGTCGCTGTCGCGCACCGTGCTCAGCCGGTGGGCGATGACCACGCAGGCGCAGCCGCGCCGCCGCAGGCTGTCCATGACGATCTGCTCGGTCGCCGCGTCCAGGGCGCTGGTCACCTCGTCCAGGACCAGGACGCTGGGGCGGCGCACCAGCGCCCGTGCGATCTCCAGGCGCTGGCGCTGGCCGCCGGAGAAGTTGCGGCCGTCCTGCTCGACCCGGCTGTGGATGCCGCCGGGGCGACGCGCGACCACCTCGTACACTGCGGCGTCCTCCAGTGCGGCGACGACGGCCTCGTCCGGAACGGAGGGGTCCCACAGCGCGACGTTGTCGCGGACCGTGCCCTCGAAGAGGAAGACGTCCTGGTCGACGAAGGACACGGAGGCGGCCAGCGCGCCGCGCGGGATGTCCGCGAGGCGCATCCCGTCGATGCGGATGGTGCCCTCCCAGGGGGTGTAGAGGCCGGATATCAGCCGGGAGACGGTGGACTTGCCGCTGCCCGAGCCGCCGACGAGCGCGACCTGCTGCCCGGGCCCCACCGAGAGGGAGAAGTCCTTCAGCAGCGGTGTGTCCAGGGGGCTGTAGCCGAAGGTGATGCCGTCCAGCTCCACATGGCCCTTGAGGCGGCGGGTGCCGGCCGGCGGCTCGCGCCGCGAGTAGAGCGGGTCGACGGGGAAGTCCTCGACGTCCTTGAGGCGGGCGACGTCGGCCGCGAAGTCCTGGATCCGTCCGGCCACGCCGTTCAGCCGGGTGATGGGCGCGGTGAAGCTGGTCACCAGGGCCTGGAAGGCCACGAGCAGACCGACCGAGAGGTGCCCGTCCACGGCCCGCAGGCCGCCGATCATGAGGATCAGGGCGCTGTTGAGCGCGGCGAGCGTGGGAGCGGTGATCGCCAGCCAGGCACTGGGCACACCGAGCCGCTGCTGCACGTCGAGGGTGACCGCGTGCCGGCCGGCCCAGCGCCGAAAAAAGCCGTTCTCCCCGCCGGTGGCCTTCATCGTCTCGATGAGCTGGAGACCGCTGTAGGAGGTGTTGGTGAGCCGGGCGTTCTCGGCGCGCAGCTTCTGGGTGCCGGTGGCCCGTACGTGGATCGCGATCCGCATGGCCACGACGTTGAGCAGCGCGATCCCGATGCCGACGAGGGTGAGCTGCGGGTCGTACGTCCACAGCAGCACCGCGTAGAGGACGACGACCACCGCGTCCACCCCGGCGGCGGCGAGGTCCCTGGCCAGCGTCTCGGCGACGGCGTCGTTGGACTGCAGGCGCTGGACCAGGTCGGCGGGGTTGCGCTGGGAGAAGAAGGAGACCGGAAGCCTGAGCAGATGCCGCAGGAAGCGGGCGCTGCCGAGCGTGGAGGAGATGATGCGCCCGCGCAGCAGGTTGGCCTGCTGCAGTGCGGTGAGCACCGCCGTGAGCACCAGGGCCGCCGCCATCGAGGCGAAGAGCACGCCCAGCAGGGACGTCTGTTCGCCGATCAGGAACATGTCGATGTACGTACGGCTCAGCGCGGGCACCGCCGCGCCGACGACCACCAGCAGCAGACTGGAGAGCACGGCCGCGAGCATGGTGCCCGACGTGCCGCGCAGGCGGGCCGGGACCCCGCCCATGACGCCGGGCTTGCGGCCGGTGCGGCGGAAGCCGGCGTCGGGCTCGAAGGTGAGGACGACGCCGGTGAAGCTGGTGTCGAACTCGTCCATGGGGACGAAGCGCCGTCCCTTGGCCGGGTCGTTGATGTAGGCGCCCCGACGGCCGAAGCGCCGACCCATCCCCTCGTAGACGACGTAGTGGTTGAACTCCCAGAACAGGATGGCCGGGGGGCGCATCCCCGCGAGCGCGGCCAGATCCATCTGCATGCCCTTGGCCGCCAGCCGGTAACCGCGGGCCGCCTTGAGGATGTTGCCGGCGCGGGACCCGTCGCGGGAGACGCCGCAGGCGATGCGCAGCTCTTCCAGCGGGACGAAGCGGCCGTGGTGGCCGAGCACCATGGCCAGCGCGGCGGCGCCGCACTCCACGGCCTCCATCTGGAGCACGGAGGGGGTGCGTACGCGGCGGGGCGTGCGGCCACGGGGGGCGGGCGCGGGGCGTCGGCGCGCGGCGCGGCGCCCGGCGCTCCCGGGCTGCTTCGGGGCGCTCACGGCAGCAGCCAGTCGACGGGGCGCTGCGCGGCGAGGCGGACGGCTCCGGTGACGGGTGTGGCCGAATCGACGGCGTACGGAGGCCCGTCCGAGGAGGACCACCGGTAGCCGGACCGGGTCGCGGAGGAGCGCTCCAGCTCCACGAGCACCGCGACGGGGTTCCCCTGCCGGGTGAACTGGGCGGCGAGTCGGCTGTCGCCGAGGAAGCCGGTGAGCTGCGCCCCGGTCTGGGGGGTCCGGCCGACCGCCTTGACGCGGCCGCGCAGCACGCCGAACCGCTGCTGTGGGACGGTCTGGACGGTGAGGTCGACCGCGGCGCCCACGGGGACGGTTCCGCCGCTCGGGCCGGCGACGTAGAGGACGGCCATGAGCGGCTCGTCCGGGTTCTTCACGCGTTCCACGGTGGCCACGTCCGCGCCGGTCGTGACCACGGAACCCGTCTTGGCGACCAGCGTGGTCACCCGGCCGCCGGCGACCATGCGCACGACCTGGACGCCCCGGTCCGTGGCGACCCGGAGCAGGGGCGCGTCCTGCGGCAGCAACTGGCCCTCTTTGGCGAGGACTTCGGTGACCTGGCCCGCGAAGGGGCTTTGCAGGAGGTAACTGCCTTCCGCATGGGTGAGAATGCCCGGCGCGCTCAACTTGGCGGACACCGTTCCGGTGAATGCCCAGAAACCGGCGAGTGCCATGACGGTGACGGTGACCGCCAGGACGAGCCGGCCCTGCGGGCGCGCGAAGCGTACGGGCAGATCGAGTTCTTCAGGCGATTGCAGCTTGGAAAGCGCCTTTTGGCGGAACTGCACGGATCCATTCCTTCACTGCAATTGCGGCAGGGGCAGCCGAGAACCCCGGAACGGTGGCTGCGTTCCGGGGTTCACGGGCAACAAGGTGTCGTTGCTCAGAGACCGGCGACGCCGACCCGAACACCGGCGATGCCGGTGACCTGGCCCGGGAGGGCCGTGGCGGCGTGGACCGTGTCCAGGGAGGTCACGGTGTTCACGACGTGGTAGACGTCGCCGAGCACGGCGCCGGCGAGACCACCGGAAATGCCGAGACCGCCGGAAACGGCGTCCAGCTCGGTGTCGGCGATCTCACGGGTCTCGATGTCGTTACGCATTGCTTGCGCACCCTTCATTCGTCTGACTGCTTCTCACGTGCCACGGCCAAGCCGCGGCAGTGGGCAGATGTAAGCACGCGAACGGGCGGCCCGGCCAATTGTGTTGACGCCTGCCCGGGTGCCCGGTGACCACGGGATCGACAGATCTGCGGATTCATTTTCCGGATCAGTGCAACGTCTTCACAAGATCGAGTAACGGATCTGCGCCCTCCGCGGCGCTGGTGGGACACACTGGGGCATACCACCAACAATCGAAGGGAGTGTTCCCGGCATTCCGAGGGGTGACGCACCGTCGGAAGCCCTTGGTGCTCACACATGTGAAGATTCGCTGGAGCACCTCACGGCGACGGAACCGCTACCGTGCGTGTCGAAGGGTGCCGTCGCGGCGCCGGCCGTCGAAGGGTGGTTCCGGTGCCGGCCCTGTCGGGCGGACGCCCTTCCCGCGGGCCGGTCAGCCGAGGACGAGCGGGAGTCCGGCGCCCAACTCGCCCAGTTCGGCCTGCTCCGCTTCGGTCGGGGCGCGCCGTCCGGTGCCGATCAGCAGCGCGTCCCCGTCGGAGAAGGACGGGGGAACGCGAAACCGGCGATCTTCTCCAGCATCTCGCGTGACCCGGCGAGGGCCGCGGCGGGCGGTTCCGCGGCGTCCGGGAGGTGGGCGACGAGGTCGAGGTGGTGCAGCGTCCATTCCAGGACGTACGCGTGGAGGTAGTCGCCCGCGGTGAGCACCTCGCCGCGCGTGGCGACCCGTAGCGCGGGGTCCACGAGCTCGGCGGCGCGGCCGGCGGCGGAACCGACGTCGTCGAGGTGGAACTTGAGCAGCCACGGTTCTCCGTACGCGGCGGCGAGGCGGACGGTCAGCGCATCGAGCGGGTCGTCACCCGTCGGAGCCTCGACGAGGTTCCAGTAGGTCACCGCGTCGCGGGTCGGTTCCGTTCCGGCAGGGGTGGCGAGGGTGATCAGGACGTCCTGGGCGTCGATGACCAGGTGGCACACCAGGTCCCGCACGAGCCAACCGGCGCAGCCGGACGGGCGGGCGAAGTCCTCGTCCGGGAGTCCGGCGACCGCGGTGCGCAGCGCCGTCCAGGAGCGGGAGAAGAGGTCCACGCCCGCAAGCTGGCAGGTGGTCGGCGGCGGCCGGGCCCGGTCAGGCGGCGTGGCCGCCGTCGACGGAGAACTCGGCCCCGGTGATGTAGGCCGCCTGCTCGCTCGCGAGGAACGCGACCATGGCCGCGATCTCCTCCGGTCGCCCGAACCGGCCGAGGGCGGTCATCGCCGCCTGCGGGTCCGCGTGGGGCCCGTCGGCCGGGTTCAGGTCGGTGTCGACCGGCCCCGGGTGGACGATGTTGGCGGTGATGCCACGTCCGCCGAGCTCGCGGGCGAGCGCCTTGGTGAGCCCGGTCAGTGCCGACTTGCTCATCGCGTAGAGCGTGCCGCCCGGGCCCGGCACCCGCTGGGTCATGCAGGTGCCGATGGTGATGATCCGGCCCCCCTGGCCCATCCGGCCCGCCGCGGCCTGCGAGGCGAGGAACGCGCCCCGCACGTTGACCGCGAGCACCCGGTCGACGTCGGCCGGTGTGAGTCCGTCGAGCGGACCCAGGACCCCGACGCCCGCGTTGTTGACCAGGACGTCGAGCCGGCCGAGGGTCTGCGCCGCCCAGTCGACGGCACCCGCGGCTTCACCGGCGTCTCCGGCGTCGGCCCTGACGGCGAAGCCCCGGCGTCCGGTCGCCTCGATCGTACGCACCACCTCCTTCGCCGCCGTCTCGTTGGCGGTGTAGGTGAGGGCCACGTCGGCCCCCGCCTCCGCCAGTCGTACCGCGATCGCCGCGCCGATGCCCCGGCTGCCGCCCGTGACCAGAACCGTCCTGCCGTTCATGCGTCCTCCTCGTGTGGTTGCCGGTTCAATGAAATGCCAGGGTGATCGGCTGCGCTGGCGGGAATCCGACCTGGCGTTCGAGCGGGACGGCAGCTGCGGTTGCCGCTACGCGGCGGTGCTCACGGCCGGGCCGGCCCGGTTCCGCGGGCGCAGTACCGGAAGCGGTTGCGGTACTCCGTCGGTGTCGCGTCGAGCGTGCGGCGGAAGGCGCGGATCAGTGTGTCCGTCGTGTTGAAGCCGCACGTGGACGCGACACGTTCGAGGGAGTCGTCCGTGGACTCCAGTCGGTTGCGCGCCACTTCGACGCGCGCCGACTCGACGTAGGCCGCCGGGGTCATGCCGAGTTCGGTCTTGAAGATCCGGGTGAGCTGCCGCTCGCTCACGTGGGCGTGCGCGGCGAGATCGGCGACGGTGAGGGGTGCGGTGATGTTGCGCGTGATGTGGTGGCGGAGATCCTCGATGCGCCGCGTGGTCGAGAGGGGGGCGAGCGGGACGCTGAACTGGCTCTGCCCACTCGGCCGTTTCAGATACATCACGAGCTGACGGGCCACGCGGAGGGCGGCCGCCTCCCCGAAGTCGTCGGCAACGAGGGCGAGAGACAGGTCGAGGCAGGCGCTGATGCCGGCACCGGTCCACACCTCGTGGTCACGGATGAAGATCGGATCGGCGTCGACCTCGACCGACGGGTGGTCGGCGGCCAGTTGCTGCGCCGTCGACCAGTGGGTCGTCGCCCGCTTGCCGTCCAGCAGTCCCGCGGCCGCGAGGAGGTGGGCGCCCACGCAGACCGAGGCGACGCGCCGCGCCCGGCCGGCGAGCGTCTTCACCCAGCCGACCACGGTGGGATCGGTGAGGGCGTGCACCCGACGGTGGTCGTCGACCTCGACCGAACCGGGAACCAGGAGGGTGTCGATCTCCCTCCCGGACACGTCCTGGAAGGTGGCGTCGGGAAGGATGCGGACCCCGGCGGAGGTGGTGACGGGGTCCATGGTCTCGGCCGCCAGAACGACGTCGTAGCCCGTCGCGCCGTCCACCTCCCGCTGCAGCAGGGCGAACACCTCCGGGGGACCGGTGACGTCCAGCAGGTCGACGCCGTCGAAGACGATGACGACGATGAAGCGTCTGATGCCGATGCTGCTGCTCAAGGGGGCTCCGTCCGGTCGGTGGCGGGGCCGTGCCGATGTCCGAATCTGCAAGTTGCGTGACATTGCCGCCGCGTGGGGCGAATCGTAGCGTGGGGTGCGAGCCGAGCCGGCGCCGGCGGCCCGACCGTTCCCAACCTTCCGACACCGAACCCGAACCCGAACTCGAACTCGAACAAGAGGGTGCACCTCCATGTCTGCGAGAACCCTGCGCGAACTCAACGGCTTCGATCAGACCCCGGCCTCGCTGGCGACGGCGACACTGGTCCTCGTCGACTACCAGAACACCTACACCCGTGGCGTGATGGAGCTGGCGGGGTGGGAAGCCGCCCTCGACGCGGCCGCCGCATTGCTGGCCAGGGCCAGGAAGGCCGGCGCGAAGGTGATCCACGTCATCAACGACGGCGGCGAGGGAACCCCGTACGACATCCGCGCCGAGATCGGGCAGATCCACCCCCGTGTGGCGCCCGTCGACGGCGAAGCGGTGGTCGTCAAGACCGTTCCGAACGGCTTCGTCGACACCGACCTCGGCGAACACGTCGACGCCGCGGGCCGCCAGGACCTCGTCATCGCCGGATTCATGACCCACATGTGCGTGGCCTTCACCGCGTCGGGCGCGTTCCTTCGGGGCAACCGCCCCACCGTGGTCGCCGACGCCTGCGCCACCCGGCCCCTTCGGACGGCGGTCGCCGACCTGTCCGCCGAACAGCTGCACCGCAGCGCGCTCGCGACGATCGACGACCTCTACGGGGTCGTCGTCCCGTCCGCCTCGTCCCTGAGGTGAAGCACCCGGGTCGCGGTGGCGACCCGGACAGCCGGGTGGGTGATCGTGAAGACCCCAAGTACCCTCTCTGGGACTGCCTTTGGGGTGACCACCAGTAGGCCGGACGGCGGGGGAACGCACATGTGGGGACGGGGGACGGTCCTTGGGGACCGGTACACGCTGGCCGAACGCATCGGCGGCGGGGGGATGGGCGAGGTGTGGCGCGCGGACGACGGCGTGCTCAAGAGGCAGGTCGCCGTCAAGGTCCTGCTTCCTGCGCTGCTCGACGACCCCGCCTTCGCCGCCAGGTTCCGCCGCGAGGCCACGGTGCTCGCTTCGCTCGGCCACCCGGGCATCGTCGACGTGCACGACTACGGCGAGACCCGCATCGAATCCGGCGAGCGGGTCGCGTACATCGTCATGGAACTCGTCGAGGGACGGACGCTGAACGAGGTCCGCGCCCAAGCCGGGCCGCTCCCCGCCGTGCAGGCCCTGGGCATCGTCGCCCAGGCCCTGGACGCGCTGCACACCGCGCACCTGCGGGGAGTGACCCACCGTGACATCAAGCCGTCGAACCTGATGCTCGGCGGTGACGGCCGGGTGACGGTCACCGATTTCGGCATCGCGCGCTCCAGCGCGGCCAGTACCGCGATCACCGACTCCCACGCGGTCCTCGGCACGGCGCTCTACATGGCTCCCGAGCAGGCGGAGGGGCTCGGCGCCGTGGCCGCGTCCGACCTCTACGCCATGGGTGTCGTCTGCTACGAGATGCTCACCGGGGAAACGCCGTTCACCGGTGAGTCGGTGATCGAGATCGCCCTGAAGCACGTCAGGGAACCGGCCCCGGAGCTCCCGGCCGCGTTCCCCGGCCCGGTACGCGCCTTCGTCGCCCGGGCACTCGCAAAACGGCCCGAGGAACGGTACGCCGACGCCTCGGTGATGGCGGCGGCGGCCCGCCGGGCCGCGGCCGGCGAGCCCCTGGGCGAGCTCGACGCACCCGGCGGCGCGCCCGGTCCAGGCCCCGCCGTGACGCCTGCGGAGCCCGCGTCCCCAGGGCGGAAGTGGCGGGAGTGGCTGCGCGTCCCCGGCGGCTTCGCCGTGCCGGCCGTCGTCATGGTGGCGGTCTCGGTGACGGTGGCCGTGACGGTGTTCCACATCGACCCCCGGGCCCGGGCCTCCGATGCACAGGGACCGGAGCAGCGCCCGTCCGCGTCGGTGGCCGCGCCGACGGCCGGAGCCGGGAGCCAGGGCCCCGGGGCGTCCCCCTCGGGCAGTACGGCGGCCGGCCCCTCCGGCGCCGCCGCCCTGCCGCCCGGCCAGATTCCGCCGGAGCTGGGCGCTGCCGCGGGTGGCGCCGCGGACGCCGGTGGCGGCGGTTCGGCGGTGAACCCTCCCCAGGGCGCCCAGGGCGGTGCGTCCGGCGGCGGCAGCCAGACCGGCCAGGGGCCCAGCGGCGGAGCGGCGGCCGGAGGCGGGGCCGCAGCCGGTGGCGGCGGCGCCGGGTCGGGCAGCGGCAGCGGATCCACGCCGCCGCAGGGCTGCGGCGGCCGAGCCTGGGGCGCCATCACCAACGTCGGCGACGGGCTGAGGATCGGTCTGGCCACCGGCAGCCCTCAGCCGGGCGCCAAGGTCGTCATGGGCGGGACCACGGCCTACGGTTGGGTGCACGAGAAGTCCAACTACGACAGCTTCAGGGCCTGCGGCTCACAGGGCGCCGCGCTCAACCGGGCGCTGACGCAGTTCGGCGACACCGTTCGCGTCGAGCTGGCCGACGTCTACAGCGGCGGGCTGTGGTGGAACCTGGAGGAGGCGCCGACGGCGGGTGCCTACTACATCAAGGACATCGCCTTCCAGGGCGGCTGCCTGACCGACAACGGCGCGGGCAAGCAGCTGACGGTGGTCGCCTGCTCCCCGGGGGACAAGCGCCAGCAATGGCGGATCCCCTGAGCCCTTGAGGGGCGCCCCGTCCGAGCTCCGCGCGCCCGCATGGTCCGCGCGCCCCATGCCCCTCCCCGTGTGCAGGTGCCCCGTCTGTGCAGGTGCCCCGCGATCCCGGGCGGGATCGCGGGGCGGTTTCCGCACGGCCTGCGGCCGGTCGCGCAGGACCTAGCTGTATTGATCACGAGCGTTGTTAACAGGGCTGGGTCTTGATCACGGCGAAGACCTCCGGTGTGGTGGAGGTGTCTAGGCTCCACACCACACACGG